>NZ_AWNK01000010.1 GCF_000469585.1 Chrysiogenes arsenatis DSM 11915 | reverse complement strand
CTTGCGCACAGCGGTGGTCAGATTATCAAAGATCAGTCGTGGGAAGACACCGCCGTAAAAAAAGAACCCACGCATGAGTGCATCGAAAAAGGCCTGTTGTCTTTCACAGGGGTACAAACGTAAAAACGGTTTGCCAGACCCCTTGGAGCGCATGCAGAAAATCTTGACCTTCAGTGTCTGGCCTTGAATAACGACCACCGCTGTTCCCCAGTCTACCTCAGCTTCTTGACCAAGATCAGGCTCCAAAGGCAAAAAGGCTTTTATGGTGCTGATGCCCAGTCGTTCTTTCGCTTCACGCACGTATTTGCGGACATTGGATTCGCTGCCGGAAAAGTTGTGTTCAAAAACCAGTCGATCATAAATGCGTCTGGCGGTGTGGCGCTGTTTGCGAGGACGATCACGATCATCGGCAAGCCAAGTGTCAATGATCTTCTGGAATGGCCCCAAAACAGGAAACGGCTGATAATGGCGCAGTGAATAACCAGAATACGGCTCACTGAGCGCCTTACGTATAGTGTTGCGCGAATGGCCGGTAATCCGAGATATCTCACTTATGCTTTGCTCATAGACCCGATGAGCCGTGCGAATATGTTCATATTGATCCATCCTAAGCATCCTCTCTCCTTCGATTGCTATGGTAAGCACCATAGTAGCGAAGGGATAATTAGGATGGTCAATTTTCAGTAATCACAAGGCCTCTAAACTGGTCAATTTTAGATTATCAAAACCAAAGCCGCGACCGGTAATCGCTTGTCCGGCTTGCGGAGCAAAGATGACAATCATTGCGACCATGGTTTCCCGCCCACAGATTCTGTACCAGCGGACAAACAAAGAGGCGTTATCTATGTAAACCGCACTACGTGCCAGAGAGAGTCAATCAACCTACATGCTATGGGATAGCTGTGCCTAAAAAACAACCAAAAGGGCGATAAAAAACGATAAAATAACAAAATCATGGCTGCAAATGATCCGCAACTACTTCCAACCTCGCGACGATTCAATTTACTGATCTAGCAACCCCAGATCCTAAAAGATATTTTCATGTAACATGGCGGTCGCCGCTGGGCTTGTCCAACAAACGGTTCAGATCGTGGCTCGCTTCGCGATCACGATCTAACCTTATCCGTTAGACTCCCCGCAAGCAACCTCCTGCGAGGAAAACCCAAAAATATTCCTGTGCTCGCGCAGATACTTCCTATGCGCTTCTTCAATTTTACGGAGGCGCATCCCATCACTAAGACCAAGCTCCCCTGCCATACCTCGCACCGAATCCCCGATCAGAATATCTCCTTCATTATCGAAGGAGATAAAACCTTTATCAAAGAGGGCGTCAAAAGTAGGCGACAGAAGAAGTCCGTTAAAAAAATCAATACGCTCGCGGTCGTCGGACAGGCACCAAGGCTTTATGTGAGATGCCCTCAATATATCCGGGAAATCCAAACCGCTAAGCGCACAGCCACCCCAGTAGTTTAAAAGGCTTTTCCGGAACTGTTGCTGACCCACCCTTGTTTTTATGCTGGCCACACCCTCAGTACTCGGCGAGGCAGCCTCCTTAGGAATTGCCTGAGCATCCATCACGGTAACAGTGAAGTACGAATCAGGATTATCAATAACAACCAGTTTGACAACCTCTTGCAGCGCTTTAGGGAAACTAACTTTTCTTCTGCTCGTGATCTGGAAATAGTCCAGCACATCTATGTCTAGGCCCAGATTACTATCAAACGCTATCCGAAGGAGCCTTTTGGTGCCGTCCTCGAAACGACAATGTTTTTTGACATCAGGCTGGACACCCCACAGGTGAAATTCTCTCCTCCGGTCAACAAAAGGCTGCCGCCAAGAGATATCGGATACTTTGATAAGACTTGCCAATGCACTTCCCCTCTTCTGGTCTAACGTCTGAATTCACCGGCCTTGCGCGGCTTTATGCGCAAGATCCGGTGGAATGATGGGTTAGCCATTGTCATACTCCGCGGATGGTAGCTCAGCTTTGCCGTTCTCAACGAACTCGGTCAGTGTCTTCGTGCGTCGGTAGTGGGCGGCTAGAAGTTTCATGCTGGTTTCGGGATTGCCAGTGAACTGATGTAGCTCTTTGACATTCTTGAATCCAAGGAACTTCGCCATGTCGTCGCAAAGGCTCAATACAACTTTCGCCTGCGCCTGCGTGAGTTGTAAGGTTTGGAGCTTCGCTTTCTCCCTTTCGACCTTAATGCTAGCCAGAGTCTTGTATATGCCCTTGTACGTCAAAGCGGCGCTGCCAGCAGCACCCAATAAGACCCCGACCGATTTTGCTACCTGAATCGCAACATCGACATTAAGGAAGAGATCAAGCCAACCAGGCGATGCATATTGAATGGAGCGGATTCTCGGACGGTCATGGATCGGTACCTGGTTGTGAAGCACCGTATTGATATTCACGTAGCTGAAACCGCCCCGCCAAGGGTACTCGGCTAACGCGCGATTGATTCTGTCTCGATCACGAGGGGCAAGCTCAGAATCCAAGCAGTAAATGAACGCGTAGCTTTTCGCAAAGGCTTGAGGGAATTCATAAAGGTCATCGAGCTGCCATTCGCTATCAAGCAGTACCCGGTAAATTCGTTCTCGTTGCAAAGTCACCTCCGGAAATGGCTAACGTCAAGGGTAACCTGCCAGCCAAAGCGGTAAGCCTATCGNAAGCCTATCGGCTTACCGCTTTGGCTGGCAGGTTACCCGTATGTTAGCGCACTTACTTGCCTATCAATTTGTACGCAAGTGTTTTCTTTTTTTCTTGAAGCAATTCGGAGTACCTTCTATTGCGTTCGTTTTGCTCAGAAAGCTGACTGCGCTTTCTTGTAAGCTCTGTATTAAGGCGGCTAACCTCAAT
The DNA here is from genome assembly GCF_000469585.1 of Chrysiogenes arsenatis DSM 11915. Classification (NCBI taxonomy): domain Bacteria; kingdom Pseudomonadati; phylum Chrysiogenota; class Chrysiogenia; order Chrysiogenales; family Chrysiogenaceae; genus Chrysiogenes; species Chrysiogenes arsenatis. The sequence goes on along the minus strand of NZ_AWNK01000010.1, from coordinate 155,293 downwards.
GTTTTGTTCGGATATGGTGTTGCCATATTGTGCCACTTCACGCCTGTATATTGGGGTTTTTCTTTCGTATTCTGTAATGCTATTGACGCTCGATGAACAACTTGATTTTCGCTGACTTGGCTCTTGATACCATTCTGTGTATTTTGAATAGCAAGAGTTTTGATTATTTGTGACGCAGTTTTTAAAAGCATTGATCTTTGTTATTTTAATTGATGCACTCATCATGCATCCTCCGAAGGCTGCCAAGCCTGCCCAAAAGCCTTCGCCATCGTTTCTGCATCCTGTATCTGACAAGGCTTCTATAGCATTTAATACTGTTTGATCAGCTCGATAGCCTTTATTTTGGAGAGCGGCCACAGACCTTGAACATGCCTCACTAGCTAAAAACCTTTTGGAAAAAGTATCAAGCTCATCTCCAACGGCTAGCATGGCAACGTCGCAACCTACTGATAAAGAACAGTATGCTAAGGCGTGCTTTCTGGAACTTTCGCGTGAAGGACAATATGGTTCAGGTTTTTTCCCATGGTCTGGAGTAATGCACTGGCCATTTACATAAACATCCCTATTATTGGATAGCCACCTTTTTGAACTATCCTTTGAGTTTGACAGTTCTCGAAGCATCCGTTCTTTTTTAGCTTTTGCTTGTTTTGCTTCAGATATTTCGCTATTGGTAGCTGCTATTTTTTGTTCAATACCTTTAATTTCCATCTCTAATCTACTGGACTTTTGTGCGCTGTCTTGAATGTGGTATTCATAACCAGCAACCTCTTTTTTTATCGAGCTGGCGCACCCAGATATTAAAGCCGAAGTAACGAGAACACCAATCAAGGTAAGTTTTTTGTTCATGAGTTTCCCCTTGTGTTTTGTGCGCTAACGTTTGAGTTCATGGGCGCTGCGCGGCTTTATCGCACAGCGTCCCCTGCAACTAGTGGTTAGGCCGGATATGGAGAAAACTGGTCGGCGACAGCCCACCACCTTTCACCTTCCTTGACGAAGAAAAACATGTCTCTGCCGCCCATGTTGATTGTTTGACCACCCATCTCAAAAGACATGTCGAAGTAGTACGCAACGACTGCCGAGTTGCCGTAGACCTGGATGGTAGGGTCGATTTCCTCCCAGCGATGGGTACGAGCGGCGGTGCAGAAACCCTTCCATCCAGCAATACAGGCAGCCCCACCATCTAGGCGGTTGCGATCAGTGGCAGTGATAGCAACCATATTTTGGTGGAAGAACTTCGAAAGGTCGTCGGGGTTACCCTTCGTCCAGGCGTCATTCATTGCACGGACGGTGGACCAGATTTCTTGTTCTACTGGATCAGCAAAAGAGACCATTGGTACCTCCTTGGAAAGTGTGTGGGAACGGCCTAACGCTGTGCTCTGGGGCAAAACGAAGCGCAGCGTAGTTTTGCCCCAGAGCAGCACTTTGTTATGTTTTAGTCTATCTGCTGGTATTCCTGCGGATTAACGCGCAGGTCATTATCTCCGCCATCTGAACCTGGCTCAGCGATATCTATTTTTACGATAAACTTTGGAAGTCCAAACTTTTTCAAAAACCCGGTAGCTACTTTCTTAGATGTATCATCGAATTCTAAATCCAGACCTTGGAAATACCTGTTTGACAGCATCTGAGAAAACGGAACGCTGTGACGGTATAGAAGAGTATCCTTAGAAGTAGTTGCTACTGCCAGATTAAGCGGCACACAAACGGCTCTTGTCACTGGAGCGAACGGAACATTCCCCCCACGATGGTGGTAGTAGTAACTCAACTCCTCCAAATATAAAGAGCCATTTAAGAAGCCGGTTATCTCTTCATAGTCATAAAGTAAATACTGTGAGCGCGGCGCATTCTTTAGAATTTTCTTGGCTTGAGGCAATTTCATTGCCCCAAAAGTTATCTTTCGCCAATCCCGTTTTTTGGCCTCTAAAAAAGCAGCCCCATTAATCGATGTTCCATCTTGATAATTAATATTTACAATTAAAGCAACATCACCAAAGTTATTCTCAAAAGTCCCCTTGAGCTTATAAATTTGCCAGTTGATACTGCTTTTCCTATCTCGGCCAATAAACCGTGAGCCAGATAATTCGTTTCTAAGATCTCTGAGTAAATTTCGGGTAATAAAATCTTCGTCCCACTCATGTCCAGAGACGCCACTGATCGAATCTCTTATCACATTTTCCAACCTACCAGTGAACTCAAACAGTTTAGAATCCAATCACATTCTCCTTGGTAAAACATAACTTGTTTTTAGGCGGATCCGTATAAGATGACGTTTCAGGCGTCCTTATCCGCATAAGACACCATTCGATTTTATTAATAAAACACTAAAATCCCCATATTTTTATACAGTTACGATATTCCCTACCGTGTAGCGCAGCTTTTTATGAGGATCCTGATAAAAAGCCGTTCACAGTCCATCCATCGGGCTGCGTGCACCTGCGGGCCCACGGTTTCATACATGAGTGTAGATCATGGTCGTTTTGACGTCATTATGACCAAGTAGCTCCTGTATCGTGCGAATATCATAACCGCTTTCCAATAAATGGGGAGCAAAAGAATGACGGAACGTGTGGCATCTGATCCAGCAGTTTTGGTGGTCTTTTGCCGTTATCAGCTTGATCTGAAGTTTCCCTCCGGCTTGTCATTCCCCCTCACAAATTAAACCATTGGATAATAAAGCCACCAACCGACTTGTGCCGATGCTGTGGCATTCAATATCCACTACAATGATCCATTTACCTTCAACTCCATGGAAACGCAACAAGCCAGTTAGTACCTTATCGATAAGCTCGTTGTCAATTTTTTATCGTCATGCCAAGGGCAGCTCTCTTAACTGTCTTTCCCACAACCCTACCCGCCCGAAGGGAGCAGCGTATTGACGACCGCTTCCACCGGTGTAAATGGCAGGCCAAACGCTTCGGCCACGGCTTGGTGTGTCACCGCTCCCCACGCAATATTGACTCCGTTGCGCATGCCAGCATCGCTTTTCGCTCGGTGCGCCCATCCATGATCGGCCAAGGCCAATGCATACGGGAGGGTGGCATTGGTCAGCGCGATCGTTGATGTCAGCGGCACCGCTCCCGGCATATTCGCCACGCAGTAGTGCAGTATTCCGTCAACATCGTAGACTGGCTCCTGATGAGTGGTCATGCGTGAGGTTTCAAAACATCCCCCCTGATCAATTGCCACATCAATTAAGAGTGCGCCCCGCTTCATCAGCGCCAATTGGCTGCGACGAATAAGCATCGGTGCCTTGCCCCCTTCGATGAGCACCGCGCCGATAACGGCGTCGGCTTCAGGAAGGAGTTGACGGATATTTTCCGCTGTGGCCAGCAAAAGGGTACAGTTTTTCGGCATTACTTCCGCCAGATGACGCAATCGCGCCAGCGACGTATCCAGCAACACCACCCGCGCCCCCAAACCGCACGCCATCTGCGCGGCATTGGTTCCTACCACGCCAGCACCGAGAATGACCACGGTGGCTGGTGCCACGCCGGGGACGCCGCCCAGCAAAATTCCGCGCCCACCTGATGAGCGTTCCAGATAATGCGCTGCCTGCTGCGTCGCCATGCGACCGGCAATTTCGCTCATTGGCGTCAGGAGCGGCAGTGTACCGTGGACGTCGGTAATGGTTTCATAGGCAATGGCAACCGAACGGTTGGCAATCATGGCGCGGGTCAGTGCTTCTGAAGCAGCAAAGTGAAAATAGGTAAACACCACTTGACCCTTACGGATCAGTTCGTATTCAGATGGTTGCGGCTCTTTGACATGCATCACCAGTTCAGCATGACGGTATATTTCGGCAGATGATGTGAGTACCCGCGCACCCGCGTCACAATAGGCCTGATCGTCAAAACCGCTGGCACGTCCTGCATGTTGCTCGACCAACACCTCATGACCATGTGCAACCATCGCTTCGACTCCAGCGGGAGTCATGCTGACACGACTTTCTGCCGTTTTTATTTCACGCAATATTCCAACAATCATGGGGCACCTCCTGTAGAGAAAATCGATGTTCCTATATGGGTGGTATGGTATGCTTCCAATCACTATACTGTACCAAAAATCACAAGAAAAGCGCGCTTCTTTTTCCGACCTGCGCGCAAGACTCAGGAGCACTCATGGCCCCGCGCATCGACACATCCAGCACTGATAGTTCCACCAAACTCCGCGCCTCGCGCCTCAGCATAACCGTGGCGACGCTGCTGGCACTCTTAAAAATGGTGACGGGGTTTTCCGTCAACTCCATTGCCGTAATAGCCATGGCGATAGATTCCGTGATGGATATTCTGATGAGTGCCATCAACTACATTGGAATCCGTTTTGCGGCAGAGCCCGCCGACGCCAGACACCCTTACGGACATGGAAAATTCGAAACAATGGCCGCGTTGATTCAGTCAGCGATTATTTTTGCCATCGGCATCATTATCGGCAAAGAAGCAATTGCCCGACTTATCAGTGGCGAGTTTGTTATGGAACATCTGGAGTTCGGCATAGCGGTTATGGCACTCAGCACTATCATATCCTTTTTCCTCAGCCGCTATTTAAACCGTGTGGCGCTCAAAACCGACTCCATTGCCCTGAAAACCGATGCGCTGCACTACTCCACCGATGTCTGGTCGAACGGCGGCGTTTTTGTGGCGCTCGTGATCATGTATTTCCTGCCCATTCCGTGGATCGACCCCGTGATTTCGCTGGTTGTAGCCGTCTACATTATGAAAGAAGCGGTTATGATGCTGTGGCGGGTTTTTCAGGAATTGACGGAAACGGCTCTGCCCGATGAGCTACAACAGGAAATCGAAGCCATTATTAACGACGAAAAGGCTCTGATCGATTTTCATGATTTACGCACCCGCAAAAGCGGATCGATCAACGTCATGGATTTGCATATTACCGTCTGCCGCTTTTTTACCATTGAACAGGCACACCGCATTGCCGACAAAGTAGAAGCGCGCATCAAAAATGGTGTCCCAAATGCCGACGTGGTTATCCACATCGACCCGTGTTCCAATAACTACTGCGATGCCAACGAACACGTGTGCAACCTGCTCGGGCATAAACAAGAACGAAGAGCGCGGCATGAATGAGCTTGTTCCGTTCCTGCGACTTTTCTGGCCCAGTCGCCTGTGGATATTCTGGGGACTCTTTTTCAGCCTTGCGGCGACCATGGCCAGCATTGGCCTGCTGGCACTTTCCGGCTGGTTTCTGAGCGCGGCAGCTTTTGCCGGAATGAGTGCCGCGACCGCGCACACCTTCAACTTTTTCACCCCCAGCGCCGGAGTGCGCGGCTTTGCCATCGTTCGCACCGGTGGACGCTACGCCGAACGGGTGCTGGCGCACGAAGCGACATTCCGGCTGCTCGCATCACTGCGTGTCTGGTTTTATGACCGCATCGAACCACTTACTCCCGCCAGGCTCGCTCGCAGCCGCAGTGGTGACCTACTCGGGCGGATCGTTGGCGATATCGACACGCTCGACAACCTTTTCATCCGCCTCCTTTCGCCAAGTATAGTGGCGCTAGGCGTTGGTAGTTTCGTCGGCCTCTTTCTGTGGTGGCTGGCGCCACCGCTCGCCGTCGCGTTTTGGCTTTTCTACGTTGCCGCAGGCGTGCTTGTACCGTTTATCGCGTCACGCTTCGGCAGCCGTGCCGGAACGGAGACCTTAGTAGCATCAAATCAACTGCGTACCGCTTTAGTCGAAGATATTCAAGGGATGGCTGATCTGCTCGCGTATGGTGCTTACAGAAAACACCAAAAGCGAATTGCAGCATATGCCGCGCAACTCCTGCAAGGGCAGCGAAAATTTGCCTACGCCAGTGCCTTTGGCAGTGCCACCAACACCTGTCTCGCTGGATTCGCCGTCGTCATCCTGCTCATAATAGCCATTCCCCTCAGCCAAGCCGGAGTCTTTGACGGTGCGCACATCGCGCTGATAGCCTTCGGGTCACTCGCCGCCTTCGAAGCCGTTATGGGGCTACCACTCGCATGGCAATCACTCGGAAAAACCGTTAATGCCGCAACTCGGCTGAATGAAATAGTTTGCGCGACACCCGCCGTTACGTTTCCCGAACAATCAATTGCCCTACCCAATCGATATGATGTTGTTTTCCAAAATGTAACATTTGGTTATGACCCATCAAAACCGATCGTGCAGGATTTTTCACTCCGCATAGATCAAGGGAAAACCGTCGCTATTGCCGGACGTTCCGGCATTGGAAAATCAACGCTCACCCATCTACTTGCCCGCTTGTACGACCCGCAGCAAGGAGAAATCGCCATCGACGGGATTGATGTACGCCACTTTGACGAAGCGACACTGCGCACCCTCATCGGTGTTGTTTCGCAAAAAAGTGACCTTTTCGGTGCTACCATCCGCGACAATCTCCTGCTCGGCAAACCGGACGCCAACGACGACGAACTGTGGCAAGCGCTGGAGCGCGCGAAACTCGCAGCATTTGTTCGCACCTTGCCACACGGGCTCGAAACGTGGGTCGGCGAAAGCGGTGCGACCCTTTCCGGTGGACAAGGGCGGCGACTGGTGCTGGCGCGCACACTCCTGAAACGCCCACCGATTATTATCTTAGATGAACCAACCGAAGGGCTTGATCCACTCACCCGTGCCGAATTTATGCAAACCGTATGGGACAATATCGACGGCCAAACCGTCCTGCTGATTACCCACGATCAAGACGATCTACTCCGCGCTGATGCGGTGGTAAAAATGGCGTAACTCGCCCAACAAAGCGTCGGCGCATCCACCGATCCAAACTACGCGTCACCAGCTAAATTCATCGTAAAGTTTTTGATTATCCTCTTTTCCACAAGCTGCTCAAGCTCCTGCCATTTTTCATCAAGCCGCTCTGGCGCAGGTGGCACATACGCCGAACCGGCAATCGAAACTCTCCATCCTCCACCAGACGGAAAAGGTAATCCCAGGTTTTTGCCTGATTGATCGCCATATAACGGACATTGGGCTGCATCGCCCATCTGGTATCGACAAGTGTGCTCATGAATCTCTCCTCAGCGGATTACGTATGGGAATGCGGATCATCATGTAAGCGGACATTTATCCGGACATGGTTCGGCTCAAGCTCACGTTAAGTCATTGCTAAACTGCACTATGCACGACAATACAAGCGGTCATAAGAGCGGACAATGGATGAATATGCCACATCAATAGCTCCTACACTTCCAGCTACGACTTCGGTTTCGGCTTTGGCTTCCCTTTCCCTTGCGCCCCTTTTTTGGATTTTGTTTTTGGTATCGGCAGTTTCTTTACCCGTTTCGGTTTTCGCGATGGAAATTCGGGTTCTGTTGTTTGCACTCGCTGCGCCGAAATCAGATCAAAATCGAGCTGCACTTCTTCGACATTGGCGCGCACCAATTGCACCCGCACACCCTGCCCAAGGCAATACCGTTTTTTGCGACGGTCGCCCACCAGCTCGTGACGCTCTTCGTCAAAGGTGTAATGATCGTCATCGAGGCGCGAAATATGCACCAACCCTTCGATAAAATATTTTTTCAGTTGTACAAAAAAGCCAAAGCCGGTGATGCCGGAAATAATGCCATCAAACTCTTCGCCAACAAACGGGCGGAGAAACTGCACGCTTTTGATGGCGTCCATGCGATAGCTTGCTTCCTGCGCCTGTCGTTCCAGAGCGCTGGATTGACGCGCGATAGCCTCGGTTTGTTCGGCGATTTTGGCCAGCCGTTGTTCTTGCTTTGAGGTTTGGAAGGTCGCCCACAAAATGCGGTGCACCATTAAGTCGGGATAACGACGGATCGGACTGGTAAAATGGCAGTAGTGGGAAAACGCGAGGCCGTAGTGCAACGCTGGCTCGGCGCTGTAGAGCGCGCGCTTCATGCTGCGCAGCAGTAGTGTCGAAATAATAAAGCCTTCGGGGCGACTCGAGCTAGACTCCATCAGGCGGTTGAGTTCGTGTGAGTGGAATTCCTTCCCCTTCAACTTATAGCCAAAACGACCAATCAGTGCTGCAAACTGCGTCAGTTTTGCTTTGTCGGGTTCTTCATGTACGCGGTAAATGCCGGGATAGCCGTGAAAATGGAGGTGACGCGCCACGCACACATTGGCGGCCAGCATAAATTCTTCGATCATTTTATGGGCAAAAAGACGCACCGCAGGACGGATATCAATTGGCGCACCATGGTCGTTGACGATAATTTCCATTTCCGGTTTATCAAAATCAATACTTCCCTGCTGGAAACGGCGCTTACGCAGATTCTTCGCTAACGTCGCCATGCGCGGCAACACCGTGCCGAAATCAAGGTCACTCGCGGCACCGTCCAGTATTTCCTGAACCGCCGTGTAGGTAAAGCGCCGATCACTGTGAATAATCGAAGGGGTAATCCGCGCATCCAGCACGATGCCGTCGGGGGAAATATCCATCAAACAACTCATCGCATAGCGATCTTCACCGGGATTCAGTGAGCATATCCCGTTGGAAAGCTGCTCCGGCAGCATCGGAATGCAATAGGCCGGAAAATAAACGGACGTGCCACGGGCAAACGCTTCGCGGTCGAGTGCCGAATCGGCCGGAACATAGTGGGCAACATCGGCAATATGGACACCAAGACGGAAACCGCCTTGAATCGTTTCGAGCGAAATAGCATCGTCAAAGTCGCGCGCCGTTTCACCATCAATGGTGCACGTGAGCAGATGGCGAAAATCTTCGCGGCCAAGTGTCTGGTGAACTTCCGTCGAGATGGCATGCGCCTCCGCCATGACATCATCGGGAAAACTGCGCCGTAAGCCGTACGCTTCGAGCACCAACATCCGCTCGACGGTGGCATCATTGGCTTTTCCAAGAATTTCCAGCACGGAGCCTTCAGCCATTTTACGGAATTCGGGATAGCGGGTAATTTTGGCAACAACCCCATCACCTTCCACGGCTCCGGCCAGTTCTTCGACCGCCAGATGGATATTGGGAACCCCTTTGCGCGCCGCACGGAGCCAAAAGCGGTTGCGCTCGGCAACGACGGTTCCGGCTATCGTATGAAACGCCCTTTCAACGACCGCTTTGATGTGCGCCTTGCCGCTTGGAAGAATCCAGTAGCGCACGGTATCGCCCGACATCAGACCCAGTTCGTCGGCGGGTTCGGCACGATACTCCTCGCCCGCTTCGCTACGGACAAAAACCGCGCCGCCGCCACTGACACTGACAATTCCCAGCGGGGTCGTTTGCTGCAATGCATACGTATCGTGCGAAGCACGCACCACTTCGCCCTGCTGCACCATTGCGATGAGCACCCGCTCGACACTCCAAAATTGCGATTTATTACACCCCAGTAGGGTACGAATTTGTTTTAACGAAAGAGGCGACGCATGCTGGGCGAGGAGATGGCTCAATGTTTCTTTCAGTGGCGCTACGTCATCAGTCATTGTGCGACTCCTTCTCTGTTTTCACCATGGTATCTGTATCGAATTACCAAAACATAACACGAAGTCGAGTAACATGGCTAACTGCGAAATATTCTATCAACGACCCTCAAAAACAAGTACATTTCCCCCTATACGCGCAGCGCAACGGATGGTATTCTTTTTCACATTTACTGCCAAAGAAATAGGGTATCAACAATGAAACATTTTGCAATTTTTCTAAGGAGTTTTTTATTCATGGTTATTATCGCTACGAATCACGGTGACATTACGGTTGAGTTATTTGAAGACCAAGCGCCGGTCACGGTGGCCAATTTTCTGCAGTACGCTGACGATGGACATTACGATGGGCTTATTTTTCACCGCGTGATTAACGGGTTTATGATTCAGGGTGGCGGAATGGATGCGAGCATGACACCACGCGCAACCCGTGAGCCAATCAAAAACGAAGCCGACAACGGTCTGAAAAATGAGCGTGGTACGCTCGCAATGGCTCGTACCATGAACGTCAACAGTGCAACATCACAATTTTTCATCAACCTCAGCGACAACTCCTTCCTTGATCACGGTTCGCGCGATTTCGGTTACGCCGTATTCGGCAAAGTCAGCAGCGGTATGGAAGTGGTAGACGCCATTGCCAACGTCAAAACCGGCAATAAAGGCGGTCACCAAGATGTACCACGTGAAGCCGTGCAAATCTTGAGCATTCGTCGCGTTCAAGCTCCAGAAGCAAATGTCGACGGGAAAAAACAATGACCCCTCGGGAGGCGTTTACACAGGCGCTAGCCGTGCGCCATTCCTGTAAATCTTTCGAAGCAGATCACGAAATCCTTCCCGATGATCTTCGCTACATTTTGGAAGCGGGCCGACTGGCCCCTTCCTCTTTTGGTCTTGAGCCATGGCAGTTTATCGTCGTCAAAAGCCCTTCTAAGCGTCAAGAGCTGATGGCAGCCTGCTATGGCCAACGCCAGATTGGCGAATGCGCCGAGCTCGTTGCTATTCTGGCTAAAACGGGAAAGTTTCTTGATGCTGATGGCGCGTATGTCTCTGATATGTTTGCTCGCTGGGGGCTGCCTCAGGAGGCGTATACTGCCGTTAAAAACATGTACCGCAATTACATAGCAGCTACCAATGCCAAAGAATGGAGCATTGCACAGTGCCATATTGCAGCCGCCAATATGATGAACGCTGCGGCTGCGATTGGTATCGATTCGTGCGCTATCGGCGGGTTTCATCCGCAACTGGTAGAAAACGCGCTCGAAATCAACACAGATGATGATTACACCATCGCAATGCTACTCCCGTTTGGCTATCGCTCCAAGGGGCAGCCCGCACGCCACCGCCTTTTACTCGACGATATCGTTACCTACCTTCACTGATGCAGAGCAAACCATTTCTTCAACACCAGCACGATGGATTGGCCTACCTCACAAGCCCGCTCTTCTCGCCGTCAACGAGCCACGCGCTGACACAAGCAACCCATGGCGCAAGCCAAGGAGCGTTTGCGCAGGGGAACTTCTCTTATCGCGTGGAAGATGATCCCAAAGCCGTTGATGCAAATTATGCCGCACTCAAACGAGCTGTAGGCTACACCCAACTCGCCATTCCGCGCCAAGTCCATGGATGCGACTGTCAAGAAATCGCCGAGGTCACCCCAAGCGAAGCACCAGAAGCCGACGCGCTGTGGACAAGAACATCTGGCATGGCAGTCGGCATCTTGACCGCCGATTGCGTCCCTATACTGCTGGAAATGCGTGATGACGCAAACACTGTCTGTGCCGTTGCGGCTATTCATGCTGGTTGGCGCGGCGCATTGGCAAATATCGTTGGGCAAACTCTTGCACAAATGCGCGCAGCATTACCGGAACTTTCGCCTCACACCAGTCGTGCACTTATTGGCGCTTCGATCTGTACCACATGTTTTGAAGTCGGCGCCGACGTGGCTGATCAATTTCGAGAAAAAGGCTATGACGCCATTATCCATCTTCATAACGGCGTTTATTCGCTTGATCTCTGGGCGCTTACCAGTCTACAATTGCGCGCTTGCTCGTTGCAAACACACCATATTGCAACAGTAGGGCACTGTACTCGGCACGATGCGGGGTATTTTTCGTATCGACGTTCGCCACAAACCGGAAGGAACCTGTCGCTGGTATGTATGCCCTGAAAGAACGCTACCATGCCTTACTTCAAGCGCTCGCTCAGGCCGCACAGCATAGTGAAGCGCCACAAATACCTACGCTGATTGCGGTCTCAAAAACTTTTCCTACGGCTGATATTCAGCTGGTTTACGATGCCGGATGTCGTGACTTCGGCGAAAATCGCGTACAAGAATTACTTGATAAAATACCCGCACTGCCATCCGATATTCGCTGGCACTTTATTGGTCAACTGCAGCGTAATAAAGTAAAATACCTGATTGGCAACGTTGCCCTGATTCATACGCTTGACCGCCTTTCGCTGGCGCAGGAGATCGAAAAACAGGCAACCAAGCGCAACGTTATCCAACCTTGCCTTGTTGAGATAAACCTCGGCGATGAACCCCAAAAAGGGGGAATTTCACCCGCCGATGCGCCACAACTGCTTTGCGAGATTCAAAGCACCATGCCCCATATCCATACCGCAGGGTTGATGTGCATTCCACCACAAGCCTGGGAAAGTGATCGCGCCTTTGCGTTACTGAGTTCGATGGCACGGGAATGGCACACGCAAGGGCTACTTGCCGGAACGACTCTTTCTATGGGGATGAGCGACGACTTTAAAGCCGCTATCGCTCACGGAGCGACGATGGTACGGATTGGTTCTGCTCTTTTTGGAGCACGATAAAAAGGAGAAAAGACTCTATGTTCAAATACGCTTTTATCGGCACTGGTAACATGGCTGAAGCAATAATCACAGGGCTAATAACGTCTGGCACTGCGACGCCTGCTGAAATACTCTGCTGCGATACCAACAAAGAGCGACTTCAAAGTGTGAGCGCGCGTTTTCAGGGCATAGAAACCGCTGTATCGGCAAGCAAGATAGCGCCAAGTCAGGTCGTTATCCTCTGCGTGAAGCCAGGGCAAATCATCGATGTTGCCCGTCAGTTGCCTGAGGAGTGCCGCGAAAACAGTCTGATTGTTTCTATCGCTGCTGGCGTCAGCCTCAGCACACTCACACATGCGCTCCCGCTGGCCAGAATTGTCCGCGTTATGCCCAACACTCCGGCACTCGTGCAGGCGGGTGTCTCGTGTTTTAGCACGAACACCCTTGCGACAGCAGCCGATCGCACCGCTGTCACACAACTACTGCATGCCGTTGGCCTCGTTTTTGAAGTTGAAGAATCACAGCTTGACGCCGTTACGGCTCTTTCTGGCAGCGGCCCTGGATACCTCTGCCTTGTAGTAGAAGCCCTTTCCGACGCGGGTGTCAAGCTTGGCCTCCCACGTCAACTGGCACAAACACTCGCTGCGCAAACCGTGTATGGAACAGGCAAAATGATTCTTGAAACTGGCGAACACCCTGCACTGCTCCGCGAAAAAGTCACCAGCCCGGGAGGGACAACGATTGCCGGCCTTGCCGCACTGGAAGCAGCGGGCGTCCGTTCGGCCTTTATTGCGGCGGCGGAAACGGCGTGCGCACGATCAAAAGAACTCGGGAGGAGCTGAGAAATGGGTCATACTGTCGCGGGAAGCTTTATTGGTGCACTCTTTGGCACGCTGATGTTTCTGCTTAACCTCTACACATGGGTACTCATCGCTCGCATGTTCATGTCGTGGATTAGCCCTGATCCCAGCAATCCTATCGTCCAGTTTATCTATCGCATTACGGAGCCAGTACTGGCTCCGTTTCGCCGGATCATCCCACCTATTTCGGGGATTGATTTTTCGCCTATCGTGGTTTTTATAGCGATTCAGTTTCTCCAGCGGCTTTTAGCAAATTTGTTCCGTGGTTTTTGACAGGCAGTGAGGGAGGAGTAAAAAATGGGAGAAGAGACCCAACGCTTTGATACCGGATTTCGAGGGTACGACAAAGAGCAGGTCGATGCGTACATTGCGAACCTGCTCAGCGAAATTGAGGCGCACAAAGAGCGTGCTGACACAGCACAAAGCCGACTCGACCAGATTTCCGGCAAAGAAGAAATGCTACACGCCACGCTGTACCAAGCACAACTTTTTGCTGACAGCGCCCGCCAGGAAGCAGAAAAGCATCGTGATGAAATGATGGCCGAAACCAATCAACAACGCGCCGAAATTGAAGCCAACATAGCGGAGCGGCGTGCATTTTTAGAGCAGGGCTTGCAAGAGATGATGGATCGCTATAGCGCTGCGCTCAAAGAGATAAAGTTTGTCTTTAACTCTGGTATTGTCTTTACCGAACAAATGGAAGGGAAATACCAACGGCTTGTAGCAAAAAGCCAGACGGAAGAACGTGTTGATGACGAAACCCGTTTTGCGCTGGTGGATCCCATCCCCCCATCTGCCCCAAAAACCAACACTGCCACACAAAAAAACAAAGCGAGCGCCAAAAAAACTGTCGCGGATCAGGCTGCTGATGTTCTCGCAAAAATCGATAAAGCTCATGCCCAGCCAGCCAACACGGCTCAACCGAACGCACCGAAATCAAATGATAGCGATGCTGAATTTTCGCTCTATCGCAAAAAAGTAGAAAAACAAAGTGATGATGGCGAGTATTCCGAAGAAGAACTCGACCGCTTTCTCCGTTCCTTGCGCGAAGGTGGCGATGGCAAAGGATGAATACGAAGAAGTCACCTTTGACTTGCGGGTTATACCACGCTCCCGCAAAGAACAACTTGTGCATGAAGCGGGTTTTGTAAAACTAAAAATCACCGCGCCGCCCGTTGATGGCAAAGCCAACGAGCAGGTGATCGCCTACTTTGCGGCACTTTTGCGCATCCCACGATCGAGCATCACCATTCTGCGCGGTGAGCTCGGGCGACAAAAAACTCTCCGCATTACGGGGATAACCGCAAACCAGAAAAAGGAATATTTCCCATGGCTGACGCAATCGTAACTACTGCCCCTTTTGTTTTACAACTTCTCGATCAACGCATTCTCCCACTCAAGGTCGAATATATCGCGTGCCGCACACACAATGATGTCGCCGATGCCATCCGTACCATGGTCGTGCGCGGCGCTCCAGCTATCGGTGTCAGTGCAGCCTACGGCTACGCACTGGGCGCGCACGAAGTCACCAGCCACCCACTTGAAACCTTGGCCAACCACATGCAATCCGTCCGTACTACGCTGGCCGCCACCCGCCCGACCGCCGTCAATCTTTTTTGGGCGCTGGAAGCAATGGAAAAGGCATGCAATGCGCTCATACCAACCGCAACGAACACCGCAACCGTTGCGAACGCGCTCTGGCAACACGCGTGTCAACTCCATCAAGAGGACATTGCCATCAACCGTCGCATTGGCGCGCATGGAGCCGCCCTGCTGCCGGATCATGGCGGCGTACTGACGCACTGCAATGCTGGCGCACTGGCAACAGCAGGCTATGGAACCGCACTAGGCGTTATTCGTGCAGCAGTTGAGCAGGGCAAACGGATTCATGTTTTTACTGATGAAACGCGCCCTTTCCTTCAAGGAGCTCGCCTCAGCGCCTTTGAATTGATGGAAGACAACATCCCCGTCACACTGATTTGCGATAACATGGCAGGCGTCGTTATGCGTCAGAGAAAAGTACAGGCCATTGTTGTTGGTGCTGATCGCATCGCCATGAATGGCGACACCGCCAACAAAATTGGAACCTACACCGTCGCCGTGCTCGCTCGCGAAAATAACATCCCTTTTTACGTTGCCGCGCCCGTTTCGACCATCGACCCTCAGGCGGCCGATGAGTCCGATATCGTCATCGAAGAGCGTGACCCACGCGAAGTGACACACTGCGGTGGTGTCCAAATCGCACCGCACAACGTGGCGGTTTTCAATCCTTCCTTTGACGTCACACCAGCGCGTTATATCAGCGGCATAATCACGCAACATGGGATTGCAAAAGCCCCTTTTGACGAAAGCCTGCGGGAACACCTCAATCAGTCATTATGAAATCAACCGCGCTACCACCGCCCAAGGGACGAATGCTGCTCCACTCCTGCTGTGCACCGTGCTCCGGCACGGTGATAGAACGACTGAAAGAGCAGGTATCTATCACCCTTTACTACGCTAACCCCAACATCCACCCAGCAGCCGAATACACCAAGCGACTTGGCGAACTTGAACGATGGTGTCGTGACACTATCAACATTCCACTTATCGTCCCGCCGTACAATCCCACCCAGTGGTTTCAACGCGTGGCCGGACTGGAACATGAACCCGAAAAAGGGGAACGCTGCACGCAATGCTACGCGCTACGCCTTGAAGAAACAGCGCGTTATGCTGCTGAGCATGGGTATGATAGCTTTAGTACGGTGCTTTCTATTTCGCCACACAAAGATGCGACGCGTATCAATGCTCTTGGCACAGCACTCGGCGAACAATTTACAATTCCTTTTTACCAAGCAAACTTCAAAAAAGAAGGGGGATTTCAACGCTCTTTGGTCATCTCACGTGAAAACAATTTCTATCGGCAAACGTATTGCGGATGCATTTATTCTCAAAGATAGATCATTCACAGGTTTAATAATTGCCAAATAGGGTAAACTACGGTAATTTCCAACGGTATCTCTTTCATTTTCCTATTATCCGCTTGGAGGACTCCATTGATATTTGATGCCATAGTCGGGGTTTTTTCCCGAGATCTTGCTATTGACTTAGGGACAGCCAACACTCTTGTCTATTACAACGGGGGCGAAATACTCAGCGAACCGAGCGTTGTAGCCATAGATGAACGGACGAAATCGGTGCTTGCGGTCGGGGTAGAAGCCAAAGAAATGCTGGGGCGAACCCCCGGATCGATTACCGCCATTCGCCCGATGAAAGACGGAGTTATTGCTGACTTTGAAGTAACCGAAGCGATGCTGAAATACTTCATTCAAAAGGTTCACAACCGTAAAACACTCGTTAGCCCTCGCGTTGTTATCTGTGTCCCCAGTGGCATCACACAGGTGGAAAAGCGCGCCGTCAAAGATAGCGCACGCCAAGCCGGTGCGCGCGAAGTGTACTTGATAGAAGAACCGATGGCCGCTGCGATTGGCTCCGATCTGCCCGTCCAAGAACCAAACGGCAATATGATCGTCGATATCGGAGGCGGAACCACCGAAGTCGCTGTTATCTCGCTTTCTGGAATTGTGTACGCCAAAAGTGTGCGGGTGGCCGGTGACGAAATGGACGAAGCGATCATTCAATACATCCGCAAAAAGCATAACCTGCTGATCGGCGACCGGACTGCTGAAAAAATTAAAATTGAACTCGGTTCGGCCTATGATGTCTTCCCCGAACCGCTGATTATGCAGGTAAAAGGGCGCGACTTGATTGCCGGCATCCCCAAGCATGTTGATGTCAGCAGTGACGATATCCGCGAAGCGTTGCGCGAAACCATCTCTACCATCATTGATGCGATTAAGGTGGCACTTGAAAAAACACCACCGGAACTGGCAGCGGACATCGTTGACAAAGGGATTATGCTGGCAGGTGGCGGGGCGCTGATTCGTGGACTCGACCAACTGATTCGTGAAGAGACCAATCTGCCGGTTTCGATTGCCGAAGAACCACTGCGCGCTGCCGTGCGTGGCGTCGGGCGGTGCTTAGACAGTATTGCTCTGCTGAAATCCATCGCTATCGATTAACCGTTACCCACACCATGAAACCAACCCTGTTGCTGGGCATTAGCCCATGCCCGAATGACACGTATATCTTCCACCACCTGATTCATGGCCTCGAAGAGCGAGGCTATGATCTGGAAGTGGAGTACCACGACATTGAAACGCTGAACGAACTCGCCTGCGCGGGAAAATTTGATATCGTAAAAGTGTCGTACGCGTTACTCGATTCCCTGCTCGACCGCTACGTGCTCTTACGCAGCGGTGGCGCACTCGGATACGGTGTTGGCCCACTACTGGTCAGCACGCAGCCGCGTCAACTCTTTGCTGGCGCGCGCGTCCTTTCGCCCGGCGCACGGACAACCGCCCAAAAGTTGTTTTCCGCCTACAGTACCATCGATACGAGTATCGAATATCGCCCTTTCAAAACTATCATGCCCGCTCTCATCAACGGTGAAGCCGATTTCGGCATCTTGATCCACGAAAGTCGTTTTACGTATGAACAGCAGAAACTCCACCGTATTGCCGACCTTGGCACGTGGTGGGAAACAACCACGGGCGCTCCCATCCCACTTGGCGGCATTGTGATGCGCCGCAGCTTAGGTCATGCGCTGGCGGTAACACTGCAGAACGATATTCGCCAGAGCATCATCACCGCCACACGCACCATGGGCGAAACGCTGGCGTTTTGCCGCCAACATGCACAAGAACTCGACGATCATGTGATGCTAAGTCACATCCAACTCTACGTCAACGACTTCTCTTTTGATATCGGTGAAGATGGCGAAAAAGCGATTCGCCACTTTCTCGGCCAAGAACATGCCAGCAACACGACAACAACGACTGACGAAATATGGGTGACACAATGAAGATCAAAGGGTTGAATAATGTGATGGCCGCTTTACGCGAATCAAGCGTCGAAAAGGTATTCTGCTCACGCAATGTTGAAGAGTTGACTGCCGCCTGTAAAGCCATCAATGTTCCTTGTAAAGTGTTACCACGAGTAAAAATTGACGAGCTGTTTGGTGATAATCATCAAGGAGTCGGTGCCTTTATCGCCGAAATTCCTCAAATGCATCCGGCAGACATCTTAAAGCAGGCAAGTCGTTTAGTCATTGTCGACCGCGTGCAAGATCCCGGCAATCTTGGTGCTCTGATTCGCAGTGCCGCCGCCTTTGGTGCCGCCGTAGTGATGAGCGAACACGAGACCGCCCCTCTTTCTGACGTGGTTGCCAAAGCCAGCGCGGGGATGATTCACCACGTTCCACTGGCACGGGTCGCCAACCTCACCCGCTTTGTCGAGCAGGCCAAAGCCGCCGGCTTTTGGATTCTTTGCCTTGATATGGGTGGCAAACCACTAGCATCGCTCAAGTTGGACGGAAAAATCGGGCTGATTATCGGCAACGAAGGGACGGGCGTCAAACCAATCCTGAAACAGAATGCTGATTTTACCGGCCGCATCCCCATGGCACCAAAAGTCGAAAGCCTGAACGCCGCTATGGCCACTTCGATAGCACTGTACGAACTCGAACGGCAATGGCCCCATGCAGACCTACCCACTTGAACGACACGACGAAATCCTTCTGCCCCATGTTGATGCCTATATGGAAACGCTCTGGAAAACAACCGTCAACCAGAGCGAAGCGCACTTCATCAAACAGGCGCAAATCGCTGGCGTCCCTTCAGTTCGTCCCGACGTAGCACGATTTTTAACCTTTATGACAGCCGCATTACGTCCGAAAAGAATACTTGAGATTGGAACTGGCGCAGGCTATTCCACCTATGCCATGTTGCAAGGGGCGGGCAGTTCGCTGGAAACCCTACTCAGCATCGAAAGCAATCCGCAGCGATTTGCGCTGGCGCAAACCCTTTTGCATGGCACACCGCACAGTGAAAAACTCGATTTGCGCTGCGGAAAAGCTTTGGATGTGATCGCGACACTGAATGGCGACCCTTTTGATTTTGTGTTCATTGATGCCATCAAACGGGACTACCCGCGCTACTTTCACGTGCTCCCGTGCACACCACACGCCGTTATCGTTTTTGATAACATGCTGTTTCGCGGCATGGTAGCGAAAGAAAAAGCCGAATTGCCCACCCGCTACCATCAAGGGGTGAGCGAAATTGCAGAATTCACTCAATTTTTGACGCATCACGCAGCCTATACCACCACACTGCTGCCTATTGGTGATGGCATGATACTCGCGCGAAGGAGAGAGCTATGAGCGGCAACGAGCAAAGCGACGACACCCACGTCAACGAAGAAGAGGTTGCCGCAGAGGCAAGCGACGAAGAGAGCACAACCCGCGACGTTGGCGAGGAAGTGTATCGCGCCGCCAACCCATCGGTTGATAGCCTCAAAGAATATCTGCGTAAAATCAGCCGGATAAACCTCCTAACCGCTGACGAAGAAAAGTCGCTGGCGCGCCAGATTGCGGCCGGTGACCAAAAAGCATTTCACCGTCTGGTCGAATCAAATTTACGCTTTGTCGTGAAAGTCGCTATGAAATATCGCGATATCGACATGAACCTGCTCGACCTCATTAACGAAGGGAATGTTGGGCTCATCGAAGCCACCAAACGCTTTGACCCCGAACGTGGCACCCGCTTTATCACCTACGCCGTGTGGTGGATCAAGCAGGCGATTATTCAAGCCATTATTGCCAACAACAACACCGTTAAACTTCCAAGTAAACAAGCACGCATGGCGTCGAAAATCAATCATGCCAAACGGGATTTCCTGCGCGACAACGGGCGTGAACCAACCGAAAAAGAGCTGCAGGACGAATACGGTTTGGACACTTCACATATTGAAGATATCCTTCGCGCCACTCGAACCTACCTGAGCCTTGAAAGCCCTGTGGGCGATAGCGATGATTATTTTCTGAAAGATCACCTTGAAGCCCCACCAGAACAATTAACCGAAGAGTGCTATTCACGCCACATGATCGCCCAAGAAATCCACGATATCCTCAAAGGGCTCGACGAGCGTGATGCACACGTGATCGACCTCCGGTTTGGAATTACCGAAGGGGTTCCCAAAACACTTGATGAGATCGGGCAGATTTTACACCTCTCAAAAGAGCGAGTGCGGCAACTGGAAGAAAGGGCATTGACAACGCTACGCCGACGCGCGAAAAAACGTCACCTCGAAGAATATCTCCAACAATAATACATTCCCAGACAAGGAGCCATTGGCGTGAAAACATTTTCTATTCACCCCCACAACGTCGATCAGCGCTATATCAATGAAGTCGTCGAAATACTCAAATCCGGCGGCATCATCGCCTACCCCACCGACAGCGCCTACGGTATTGGTTGCGACATCATGAACAAAGAGGCTATCGCCAAAGTACGACGCATTAAACAGCTGCACGACACAAAACCGCTGACATTTGTCTGCAGCTCGCTTTCAGACGCGTCGGAATATGCGGTTATCGATAATGCCAGCTACCGCATTATTCGCCGCCTGACCCCTGGCCCGTATACTTTTTTACTCGATGCCACCAAACTCACACCGAAAGCCGTGCAAAATCCCAAACGGAAACGGTGCGGCATTCGCATCCCAGATAATCCCATTTGCCACGCGCTCGTACAGACACTTGGCCGACCAATCATTTCGACCACGGCCAAAATTGACGGTGAGCCGACAGGCGACCCGTGGCATATCTATCAGGAATTCGATGGACAGCTCGATGCACTGATCGACGGCGGCTACATAGAAGAAGGACAAACCACCGTATTGCTGTTTGAAAATGGCGAAGTGGAAGTGATCCGTCAGGGGCTGGGCGAAGTCGATCTGTAAGCGTTGGCTGAAAAACCAGCCATACTGCATCAGCCGTTTACAAACCAACATTGCTCCCTTACAATGCCCCGCAAAATCCTGAACAAGGTGGAACATGAAACACAGTATACTGACCCTTTTTCTTGCACTCAGCCTGAGTGGCTGCGGATTTAGTTTCTCCGACGTTCTTAGTATCTTTAATTTCGGCCCACAAGACGACACCCTGATTGATGCCAGCTCAGAAAGCCAGCAAGCTCGCAGCCTGATGGAGCGCGGCAAATATGAAGATGCCCGCACAACATTGCGTTCACTCTCGAATAGCGCCACCGACCCAATGGTTGTCGCCGGAGCGTTACTTGAAATTGCGCGCAGCTACGAACTCGAAAAGAACTGGTTGGAAGCCTCGCTCGAATACGAACAGTTCCTTGGACGCTATCCCGATCACCCCAGAGCCGATCAAGCGATCGAACACTTGATCATTTCGCTCCTCAAACAGTCCGAACGGGTTGACCTTGACATTACACAGGCGCGCAAAGCCTACTCGGCAACCTTCATGTTCCTTGAAAACTATTCGTATTCCACGCGCAAAGAAAACGTTCTACAGCTCCAGCGTGAAGCATTAGAAGTCATTACCAACCACGAAATCTATGTGCTTGATTTCTACCTACGCACCAATCGCACCCTGCCCGCACAAAAAAGACTCAACGCCGCCCTTGACGCCTATCCCGAACTCGCGCACAATACGAAAATCCAAACAATAAAAAATCGCATTGAAGTACTGCAGGAAAAAGGGAAAATTTCCGATACGTGGTAACAAGATGAACGGGTTCCCCAAACGGTAGGAGATTTGTCATGATAGACGCATTTTTTAACACCGCTTCCGCTTTGCGTAACATCGGCGTGCAACACTCCGCGACCGCCAATAATCTGGCGAACGTCAATACGGATGGGTATAAATCGCAGCGCGTAAACGCAACGGAAGGCCCTCGTGGAGGAACACAACTCACGGGTGTCGAACGCGACACTTCGCCGGGTTCTCTGCGCCCCACTGGCATTCCAGAAGACAAAGTAAGTTTTAGTTCAGAAGCCATGAACCTAACCGGATATCGTGAAACGTCAAATGTGGATCTGGCAAAAGAGTTGGTGCAAAACAACATCTTCGGGTACGCAATGAAAACCAACACCAGCGTAATGACAACCCAGAACGCGATGGTGGGGACGCTTCTCGACGTCGTTTCCTGATGGCATGAAACGACTGACTCAGGTTCTCGTTCCACTACTTTTGCAGGCCTATTTAAAAATCTGCCTACTCACCTGCTCCAAGCGTTATGAAGGGGTTGAATACCTTGACGCGCTGGAACAGGAAACGCACCCTTTCACCCTTGCCTCGTGGCACGGGCGACTTTTAGGGGCGCTGTTTTTGTACCGCCGAGGCAACGTGTTTGCCGTTATCAGCAACCATCGCGATGGAGAGCTGATCGCACGTGTTATCGAGTACTTCGGCCACCAGAGCATTCGCGGATCATCAAGCCATGGCGCCGCATCGGTTCTTCGCCTGATGATCCGCAAATTGCGCGAAGGAGCCGACATTGCCATCACACCTGATGGCCCCCGGGGACCCGTTCATCACGTTAAACCCGGTGCCGCCGCTGCCGCGCGCTCAACTGGCACACCAATTCTTCCCATCAGTTACGGTGTTTCACGTGGAAAGCGCTTTGCAAGCTGGGATTCGTTTCTCCTCCCATACCCATTTGCCACCCTTTATTTTGTCGTCGAACCACCACTCTATCCCAGCGAAACCGAAGACGAAACACAACTCTGCCAAGCCCTTGAAACGGCGCTGAATCGTGCAACACAAAAAGCCGATGCCCACCTGCGCTGATAAAATTTGCGCTATCGCAAAACTTCGTTTCTAGCTTTTCAAATATCCCTATGAATTCTTCTCGTCACCTTCTCTTACCACCATCCGTTTGACAACCATCCCATTAGCATAGGTCACAAGTGGAGTGCGGGTGCGCTCGGCATCGCGGCGCGCTTGCTGAGCCGCCCTACGTAAAGCCGCTGCGCTTTGCGCCAAATCGCTATCTGCTCCTTTACGTTTATCTGTTTTCATAGTTTTTCCTCCAAGAGAATTGGCTCCTCGCCCGAGTTGTCATACACCTGCCAGCAATCCAACAAGGGACGATAGAGATTATCAAAATACTGCCAACCGGCAACAAAGCGACGCCGAATGACAGGATCCGGAATTACATGCCCACCTTGTGCGACACGGGTGGCGACTCGCTCAATGGCAAGCTCTACGCTGGCGAGCTTCAGAAAAATCAGTTTTACCCGATAGCCTTGCGCTCTCCACTGCGGGATCAATTTTGCGTAGCCTCGTCCTGCCAGAGTCGTCTCAAAAGCAAAACTCTCACCCGAGTTGACAAGGCTAGTGATCCTTTTAAACATCAGGCGACCTGCCGTCACCGCCACCCGCTCCGGCGCAAACGGGGATAAACCCGCCGCGATCAAATCCGCATTCACAAAAATAGGACAATCCGCTTCATTTGGAAGAAATTCCCGAGCAAAACTCGTCTTCCCCGCCCCATTCGGACCAGCAATTATCACAATCTTCTTTTCAGGTCTTTCAAGCATGTGACTCAACTTTGTCAACATTCGCATAGGCTATGTACCGCCTGCAGGCGACGCATTCGCAGACCAAAGATATCTGGTCGGTGGTGAGGATACCTACCCGATTACTCAACATATCATTACAAACTCCATGAAGTATGGCTATAGCGCTTACGATAACCGGAAAAAATAACGCTGAAGAACCAAACGGGACTTAATTTTGTCAAGTGAATATTATCCATGCACCCTATAACAATAAATCCTACTGAATATCTTTAATTACAGGTCTAATTTCGCCTTTTATATGACCATTTTTTAAAGTATAGACCCCAGAAAGTTCAAGCCATTGCGAAAAATGTATTCCACTAAATGATGCTCCATAAATATTCTTTTCACCTAGGCAAGTCCAAAATACTGACAACTTATTTTCCTTTAAAAATCTCTGTAAAGCGTCTTTCTTAACAATCAAGTTTGAAGACCCACCGTCTATGACGGATAGATCCAACACAGTCACTTCGCCAGTTTCATTCAACCATTCGCCAATATTATTTGAATACTGCAAATTCATTTCTAAAAACATTAACCTTCGAGGTGATAGATACGATGGTTGGTTTTCATAATCCGCACCCGATTCCCAGATATGCCTTTCTGCTGTAGGCAAAACATGCGCAATCACATTATCTCTATTTTCGTCAAGAACCTCTTCCCAGCCATAACCACCGTAATATGGCTTATCAAAATATTGGTAAGCTGGTGACCAATAATATTCACGACTAAATACCTGATAACGATCATAGCTTTCAGGGAACCAGCGTCCCATGAAATGTTGAGCATTCAAATAAGCAAGCAATTCTGCCTCATCCTCTTCTTTTACAAAGTAGCTTCTTATCTGATACCAAAGATGTTTTCGAGGATAGTTGTATTTATCTTGGCCTATGGGCACAGGCTCTTCCCACGAAAGATGATTCTCTAAAACCATCCATTCATGAGACTTTGAATCAGTTAATGGAATTATATCTTCTGGATTGAGTAAATCACTGTCGCGGACTAACCACTCTTCGTTCTTATAGTTCCAATCACTATATTTATGCTTAACCGTTATAGGACTGCATGCATCTTCTAAAGGACGAATTATTACGGTTGGATCAATATTTCTTACAAACGGATTCCAAGGGCCTTGGAACCATACATATTGTTTGTCATCACCCCAGCGTGTTGATTCATCGATCATCTTATGATTATCAGAAATACGTGCTAAAACCTCATATAGAGCAATCCATTGGTATTTTTTTCCGATCCTTTCTGTTTTATTTCTATGTCGGTCACCACTACTCGCACGCCTGTCAAATTTTCCGTGCTTCTCAACATCATATCCATATTCTTCAAAAATTAGTTTACAAGCATAATTGCTTAAATCATTTGGGTCGAAGTCACCCCAAGCATGTAAAGCACTTTGAAATGTGTAGCGACCAAAATCTCCGTAACTACACATCCCACGGCCATATTCAGTGACCATTGAACTTAATATTGAATTTTGTCCCCAATAATAATCTTTGAATTCTTTGGAGTTATAGTCGTATCGATAAGCGTCGATTTCCTCATTAGCTGGAAAGGTCGTAGGGAATGAACTCTTATATGGTGGACGAACTATTGAAATATCATCAAGCGAAAACCGTTCTTTGTAGATTCCAAACTCAACAATGTTTCTTGCATAATCCCTCACCAATACATTCACATATACTTTTTCAGCCCTAAAAATGGTTTTTACAATATACTGAGACAGTGTATCAATATCGCCAAGTTCGTCTGAGCGCAAAACTGCCCCATATGCTGCAGCAAAGATGCGTTCATAGACATATGGATCATTAACTTTTTCAAATTCTGACAAAAGGCTAGTTATTGTTTTTATATTATTTTCGAGTAAGACGATAAGAGCCTTTGTAGCTGAATCTCTAAAGGAAATATTTGTACTTGTAAAAATCCATGCCAATGCTTTAGCTGCTAATAAGCGTGACTTATCTGATAAATACGATTTGTCCTCATCAAGCACGCCCCAGTCAATAAGCCTAAACATTGAGGTTTCACGGCTATCTTGATTATGAAGATAGGTTGTCCAAACACTATCTCTGTCAGGTAATGAAAACTGCATTAAATACTTATGCAACCTGTCTGCATTGTAAAAGTGTTCTGGATCTAATGCGACGGAATAAACCATCTGGAAGAATTGGTCAAAAGATTCTACATAACGCAAAACATGCTCATTGACATATGTAATTGTCTTATCTTTTATGGTTCCTGGGTCTCTCCAAATCAGACTATATATAAATGAGTTAATAATATTTAGATTGTCTTTACGCTCATCATCAATCAATTCATACAGCTCATAACCAGTTCTTTCTGGTATTTGAATAGCAAAGGCTTCCACAATTCCCTGGCTGGCGGATGATTTTTCAACATAGTGATAGAGTCCACCACCTACCTTAAAGAGTGATTGCAGGTCGTCTTCCGAGTATTTATCGAGCAGATACGACACGGTAAGATGATCATCAAATCGTTCATACGCCAAGTAAACACCTTCTTCATACTCGTTCTTTCCTTTCCAGAATAAGTTTTTTGAAAGAACACCTTCAGAAATAAGTGCGTCAAGAAAGCGGCGTTTACTACTATATTTTGACAATGTATTGTCTGCAATCTCGAAGGCATTCTCGTAATTGATATGGTCTAAACTTTGTTCAAGTTTATATGCAATGATTTTATGAATGACCTTTTTGATAAGGTTTTGCGTGGACGGAAAATCAAAATAATTTGGATGGGATAGTTTTTCATTAATGCTATTAATAAAAAACTCAATGACGCTGCTGATTCCACCATATCCTTTAGGGATTTTTATTAAATTGGATCGGTTTAATCCTTCACAAAATAATTTAAGAAATAGCGGATTACTAAACTCAGGGTTAAGTAATGGTACGCTTGGCTGCTCGATACCATATTGGGAAAAGAAAAAACTGGATGCTTGATATTCAATGCTTTCAAACCCATTATGCCTCAATATGGTCATTTTCTCGTTAGTGAGAATTTCTTTTGGTATCAATAACTCTTTGTAGGAAGAGCGAATACTCAGAATCAGCCCTATCCATGGATAGTTTTTGAAAGCAGATACAAACCCATTAATATGGTCACGCCAAAAATATTTACCCCTTCCTTCATTAATCGCATCTATGATAAATAGCAGCCTTTCTCCTTGTGCTTCAGCTTTGGCATTTAGCGCGCCCAGAAGTTGTTTTTCATTACAATCAAGCCGGAGTAAACTTCTTAGGATTTGTGTCCATGGAGGCTCTTCAGATGTGAAATGCTGACCTAAAAGCAGAATGCAGGATTTGTTGGAATTGATTCTGTTTAAAGCAATATCAGCCAACAAATGCGATTTACCGATCCCCGCCGTGCCAGAAAGAAGAGCAAAAGGATTATTCAATAGCTTTAATATTGGGCTGTGGATAAAGTTAATGAAGTCATATATAGCTCCCCATGCTTCATTGATGTGGTGTTTTATGTAGTCACGGGACTCCTTTTTTTCTTCATTTTTATTTGTTTGATCGTCGCAATTTGCTAAAGACCTCTTTATAGTATCTATACTTCTTTCCAATGAATTAATATCAATTAAAGACAACTCTTTATTCTGAGACAGCGCGAATTGATACTCAATATCCGATATGGACTGCTTTATTTCTTTGATTTCATTATCAACTCCCAAGCTACTTAAACTACTTACTGCTTTGTTTATACTTAGTATCAATTCATGAAATTTGTGTTTAACAGCTTCTCGGTAGATATCATTTTTAGAAATTGCATCAAAATACTTTGCAATCTCTAACTCAATGTTAAGCTCAGGTGTATATCGTTTACCTAGATTCTCAATGCTTGTATTAACCTGGCTTTTGAACCAACTGTCTGAAAAATCATCTTGAGAGAACCAAAATAATTTTCTACCAGCGTGTTTTTCTTGTGAGAGTCGATAAATTAGTTCAGAACTACCCCAGTATTCAAAGATAATATCTCCGCCTTGTGATTTGACGTAATCTGCCCATGCTTTTGTTTTTTCATTCCATCGATCCATAAACCAAGTTTGCTGCTCTCGTCTTGGATCTTGTCTATCTAATGGAATACAAATGAAATATTTTTTGAGACTTGGGTGTGTACTTAGTGCTGTTTTAAAGGAATCTTCTACCTGATTCCATTGGGAAGTACCCATTGAAGAAAAATATTTTGCTTGCCAACCATACTCATCACCATTTTCTAATACACAATAAGCTTCCACCCCTCCATCAGGAGCCGCTACACGATAAAATTCTTTTCTACCTTCAATAGACTCTTCTCGTGCTAATTGGCAGACCAACTCCTCAAAAGCATTATTCTGAGAGTTATTGAATGATTTGATATCCTGCCATCTCAATGCCATATAACTCCACAGGGTAATTTTTTCTTCTCAGGCATAACAAACTATTATACAGAACGGTACAATCCCGCACGCCCTCTTGTATTTGATAGCCCTGAAGTTTTCAAGATAATTAAAACTGCAACTGGATAGCGTGTAGTCTTCATAAGCTATACCGGAAACTGCATACACGATAAGCGCAGAATGGATGTCGATTGCACATGGTTCTACGAGCGCAATGGATTCATTGAAACATCTAGCAACTAAATAGTATACTTTCCGTCAAAGCGTGCACCCTTTTCACTTGACTATTCCGGATGAGGCAACGAAAATTGGCATCATTTTGCGAATCACAAACCGCTTTTTTTCGGGTGTAGATAAGGGGGTTGCGTCATGCACGACTATTACGATGAATTTGATTCCACCGGCACGTTTCGTCGTGAACTCACTCCCGATGAGATGCTCAAGCTTATTTTCGAGTATGTCGCCAAAATTTCGAATGAAAAGCAGGTCGATAATCTGCTTGTCCTGATGGCCGACCTTGGCCGACAGCTGGTGGTCGCTGACCGTTGTACGCTGTGGCTGCTTGATGATGCCAAAGGTGAGTTGTGGACAAAAGTCGCGCACGGCATCCCTCCCATACGCATCCCCGCTACTGCTGGCATTGTGGGTCACGCAATTACTGATCGCGAACCAATTATCCTGAACGATGCCTATGCCGACCCCCGTTTTAACCAGGAAGTTGACCGCAAAACTGGCTATCGCACCCGCAACATTCTCGCGCTGCCGATTCACAATAACGATGGCGAAGTTATCGGGGCATATCAGGCGATCAACAAAATGACCGAAGCCGCTGCCTTCAGCCCGAAAGATCTTGAATATATTGCGCTAGCAGCCTCGTATTCTGGGAAGGCACTGGAGTCGGCCATCCTCTACCAAGAAATTGAAGACACTCAAAGAGAAATTATATTTACCATGTCTGAAGTCGGCGAAAGCCGTTCGAAGGAAACTGGCAACCACGTTAAACGGGTTGCGGAGTACTCGCGCGTGCTCGCCCAAGGAATCGGGTTGCCGGATCGCGAAGTGGAAATACTCTGTCTCGCCTCGCCCATGCACGATATTGGCAAAATCGGTATTCCCGATGCCGTGCTGAAAAAGCCGGGCAAACTCACCGAAGAAGAGTTTGAAATCATGAAAACCCATGCCAGCCTCGGCTACGAAATGCTGAAAAACTCACGCCGACCGATACTGCGAGCTGCCGCGATTGTTGCTGGCGAACACCATGAAAAATACAATGGGCGTGGCTATCCACACGGCACCAAGGGTGAGGAAATCCATATCTACGGACGCATCACCGCTATTGCCGATGTCTTTGATGCCCTTGGAAGTGATCGCTGCTATAAATCCGCTTGGCCGCTCGATAGAATTTTAAATCTCTTCCGCGAAGAGCGCGGCCAACATTTTGACCCACATCTGACTGATGTTTTCTTTGATCGTCTCGAAGAAATAGTCGCCATCCGCGATAAATTCAGCGATATCTTCACGAAAGAAACGGCACCCGAGGCATGAAACCACTGTGGGACATGCTTGCCACGGGCGGCTATACCGGCAAAATGCCCTTTGCACCTGGCACATGGGGAACACTTCCGGGCGTTGCCCTTTTATGGTTCACCGGCTCGTGGCTACTCTCCGCCAAGCTTGCACTGGCACTTTTCCTCATTCTGGTCGGTGTTTTCTTGTCACAAAAGGGGATTGAATATTACAACAACGAAGACCCAAAACAAGTCGTAATCGACGAAATTGCTGGCGTCTACGTTGCTGGGATGTGGTGGCCGCCAAGTGCGCTCGTCCTGATACTGGCATTTCTGGCTTTTCGCTTTTTTGATATCCTCAAACCCTGGCCCGTGAATCGTGCCGAGGCGCTCCCCGGCGCTTTCGGCATTATGGCCGATGATATCGTCGCCGGCATCTATGCGGCAGGCGTACTTTTTTTACTTTCATTTTTCCTAACGTATTAAAGGTAGAGGCTGATTATGAAACATGCCGCCGTTTTCGCCATCGGCAATGAACTTCTGGGCGGCTACGTCCTGAATGGAAATGCAAAATACCTCTCAGAACTTCTTGAAAGCCACGGCTACAGTGTCACGCGCCATTTGGTCGTCGGTGACGATATTACCGTCATTGCCAATGCTTTTCGCGAACTCGCTCAGGATCACCATTTGGTCATGGTGACTGGCGGTCTTGGCCCAACCTCAGACGACAAAACTCGTGAAGGGGTGGCGTGGGCGCTCGGCGTTGAACTGCAGCAAGACTTTGCCTCACTCGACCGCCTTGAAGCGCTGATGGCGAGTCGCAACCGTGCCGTCAAAGAAGCGCATAAGCTCATGACTTTTTTCCCGCAGGGAGCCACCATCGTCCCCAACGACGTCGGCGCAGCCGATGGATTTTACTTCACCATCAACGAGTGCTGTTTCCTTTGCATGCCCGGCGTTCCCGTTGAAATGCAAGCCATTGCCGATCGCTTTTTCCGCGAGCATTTACCAGAAGATAGCTCGTACATTGCCACGACAATCCTCTCCTACTACGGCATACCCGAGTCTGACATCATGGATAAAATTCCCCACCTGATGGAAGGAACGCGCCACACGATTGGGCTCCTCCCCAATGACGGTATTGTCCGAATACGCATTGTCAGCCGTTCTGACTTCTCACAAGGTGATGCCACTGAAATTGGACAAACCGTTGTCGGCGAAATCCTTCCGCTTTTCCCTAGCGAGAACCTTTTTTCGAGCAGTAATCTTGATCTGAACGAAACGATTGTTCAACGCCTCATCCGCTCTGGAAAACAGGTGGCGCTGGCCGAATCATGCAGCGGTGGCAAGCTCGCGGATGCCATCATTTCTGTTCCAGGCGCTTCTGCCATTTTCCCGTATGGTGCGGTGTTTTATTCCAATGAAGCCAAACAGCGACTGCTTGGTGTCCCACAACACACCCTTGAAACCTACGGTGCCGTGAGTGCCGAAACGGCGGCAGCGATGGCGGAGTCGATCCAACGGCTGGCCAATGCCGACTACGGCGTATCAACAACTGGGATCGCTGGGCCAAGTGGCGGTAGCGCAGAAAAACCTGTCGGAACTGTCTATATCGGTATTGCCACGCCAAGCGGCGTGCGCGTCAAACACGTTCTTTTGCGGGGCAATCGCGAGCTTATCCGTCGCCGTGCCACACAAGCGGCACTGTTTGAACTTTACGATGCCTTGGAAAAGTAGCCAGACAGCATGACACAAACACCACAAAAACCTTCACGCCTTGACCTAGTACACGAGGCGCAGAAACGACTCTGCGGCGAAATCATCAATACGCCACTGCTCCACTCAAAAACCTTTTCCCACATGGCGCACACCAATGTTTTCTTAAAACTGGAAAACCTGCAATACACTGGCGCCTTCAAAGAGCGGGGCGCGCTGAACAAAATACTAACCCTTGACGATGCCCAGCGGCAACGCGGCATCATCGCCGCCAGCGCCGGCAATCACGCCCAAGGCGTCGCCTACCACTGCCAGCGGCTCGGCCTGCCGTGTACCATTGTTATGCCGGAACACACACCACTCATCAAAGTTTCCAACGTCCGTTACCACGGTGCCGAAGTGATTCTGCATGGCGGCGGCTACGACGATGCCTACCAGAAAGCGACCACCATCGGCGACGAGCGGAACCTCACTTTCGTCCATCCCTTTGATGACCTGAGTGTCATTGCGGGACAAGGGACCATCGGGCTGGAGATTCTTGCCACGAATCCCGACATCGACACCGTCGTCATCCCCGTTGGCGGCGGCGGGCTCGCTTCCGGCATCGGCATCGCGGTACGCGAAACAGCTCCGCACATCAAAATCTACGGCGTGCAAAGCGCGCATGCCCCCGCCATGTACCACTCATTCAAAGAAGGAAACCGCGTCGAAATCGCGTCGGAAGGAACCATTGCCGACGGTATTGCCGTCAAAACTCCCGGCGATCTCACCCACTATTTGCTCGGCATGTACCTTGACGACATGTTCACCGTGAACGACGACGAAGTTGCCAAAGCCATTTTGAACATGCTCGAAATCGAAAAAATGGTTGTGGAAGGGGCGGGAGTTGCGGCGCTCGCTGCCGTCATCAGCGGGAAAATCCCCTGCGGAACCAACACCGCGGTGATCATCAGTGGCGGCAATATCGACGTCACCCTGCTTTCGCGGATTATCAACCTTGGCCTCACCAAAACCGGTCGCCAGACGAAAATCATCGTTGCCCTGCCAAATCGTGTCGGCGAACTACACCGCGTCACCGGCGTGCTCCGCGAAATGGGAGCCAGCATTGTGCAAGCGCTGCACGACCATTCCTATTCCATCGACTCGCTACGCGTACTGGACTCTGCTGTGGAATTCACGCTGGAAACACGTGGACATGACCATATCGAAGCCATCTACGCCGCTCTGCGCGGACAAGGATATCGCGTGTACCATCCGGCAACGCGGGAGTAGGTTACCCTTTGCCCTGAACAGGTTTCGGCACCTGCGCTTCACACGGCACTTTTGTCTGACATAAACCGCAGCCCGTTTGCGCGACCTGATATTTTTCGGCAACGGCAGCGGGAACCGTTCCATAGACATATTGACTGCATTTCACTTTGTCATGCCCGTGCGGCCCGATGGCAGCGACAGGGCATCTTTGTGCACACGCCAAGCACGTCCCCTGCGTGGCATAGAGGCAATACTCCGTGTGAGTTTGATATGGGCGTGGGGAAATGGGGAAAGGGAGGTCTGTCACGACACTGCCACAGCGATGCGCGATCCCTTTGGCGGTGATCAAAGCATCGTTGATGGAAAACGTCCCAAGTCCGGCCGCATGTGCGGCGTGACGTTCCGACCAGCTGGAGGCAATCCCCACCGGAGTATCATTGTACTGTTTCCAAGCGGCCAACCGCTGCGGTGCCAGCGCCTGAGCGCCATGCTGCTGTAAAAAAGCTACGACGTGCTGACGCAGTGCGCCATTCATTTCTTCGCCGTAATTGCGCATATAAGCCCAATACTGCGCGGGATACTCTGTTGCCGCACGATTGGCCAAACGCACAGCTTTCGATGCCGGAAGAATCCAACTCATCACAGTTTGTGCTTGCCACGTCGCTCCCACAGAAGCCACACATTCTTGTGGCGTGAGATGAAAAGCGCCAATCACTTGCTTGTACTCGGTAAAAAGAGGGTCATTCGCGGCAGCAAAACCGACCAGCGGCGTTTCCACGCATGGGCTATCGCTGTCTGGCAAACGGTTGAGCGGATGATGCCGAATGAATGACTCGATTTCGTGGATAAGTGCTGATGGGTGCATGGCAACCTTCCTTTTTCTCCGCCAAAACGTTCGCGATCTACTCCCCCATGTACTGATACAGTCGTACCAGCGCTTCCATGCCCGTCCACGCTGTTGGCAGGTGGAACGATTCGTTCGGCGAATGGATGCGTGCTTCCGGCAAGCAAAAGCCAATCAAGAGGCTTTCCATCCCAAGGATAGTGCGAAAATCGGCGACAATCGGAACCGATCCCCCTTCACGTACCAGATACGGTTCTTTACCGAAGGCTTCCGTCAGGGCGCGGCGAGCGTGCGTCAGCGCAGGCAGGTCGTTCGGTGTCACAACCGGATAACCACCGGAATGGTGCACCACTGTAATCGTTACGGCTTGCGGTGCCTGCGCACGGAAAAACGCTTCGACGCACTGCGCGATTTTTTCTGGCTGCTGGTCGGGAACGAGGCGGCACGACACTTTGGCGGTCGCCACGGCAGGAAGCACGGTTTTGGCACCTACGCCAGTAAACCCGCCCCAGATACCGTTCACTTCAAATGTCGGGCGAATGCCGGTGCGCTCCGGTGGCGTATAGCCCGCTTCGCCCCAAAGTTCGGCGACGTCGAGATCGGCTTTATATTCCATTTCATCAAACGGCACACGTGCGAGGTCGCGCCGCTCGGCGTAGCTGAGTTCCGCCACGTCATCATAGATGCCGGGAATCAGTATCCGTCCATCCGCATCTTTGGCCTGAGCAATCAGACGGCAAAGGATTTCGGCGGGATTGGCGACTGCACCGCCGTAAATGCCAGAGTGCAAATCGCGGTTCGGCCCCTGCACAATGACTTCGAGGTAGCACAACCCGCGCAGCCCAGTCGTAATGGTCGGCTGCCCTTTGGCATACATGCCGCTGTCAGAAATAACCACCAGATCGGCGCGCAGCGCTTCCTGATGTTCTTGGAGAAATGCTGGTAAATTGGTGCTCGAAACTTCTTCTTCCCCTTCCAGGAGAAACACGACGTTGACAGGCAAGGTTCCGGTAGTCGCCAGCAAGGCTTCAATCACCTTGATGTGCATAAAGAGCTGACCTTTATTGTCGGTCGCACCACGCGCGATGATATACTCGCCGTCCACGAATGGCGCAAACGGATCGCTGTGCCACAGTTCATAGGGGTCGGCAGGTTGCACGTCGTAATGGCCATAGATCATGACAGTCGGCGCATCGGGTACACCGCGCCAGCTCCCAACCACCACGGGATGACCTGCCGTCGGCAGCACGGCGGCATCGTTGATGCCCGCCTGACGCAGGAGTTCGGCGGCAAACTCTGCGCAGCGCACCATATCAGCGACATGCGCCGGGTCGCTGGAAACAGAGGGGATAGCAAGGAACTGATGGAGCTCTTCGAGAAATCGTTCCCGATTGGTTGCCAGATACGTCAATGCGTCTTGCATATACCCCCCTTCGTACTACTCGATAGTAATCGCTAAAATTTCATACTCCACGTTCCCTTTCGGGGCATGGACAACTGCTTCATCGCCAACTCGCTTGCCTATAAGGCTCTGAGCAATGGGGCTGGTGACGGCAAGCATATTATTCTTGTAGTCCGCTTCATCGTCACCAACGATGGTGTACCGGATTTCTTCGTCCGTTTCCAAATTGAGCAAAGATACGGTCGCGCCAAAAACAACTTTGTCGTTGCCGAGTTTGCTGGAGTCTATCACTTCGGCACGGCCAATTTTGTCTTCTAACTCTTCGATGCGCCCTTCCACAAACGACTGTTTATCGCGTGCCGCGTGGTATTCAGCATTTTCTTTTAAGTCACCATGCGCACGTGCCACAGCCACTTCTTCTTTGACGCGGGGGCGTTCCACCGCTTTGTAGTGATCCAACTCATTTTTGAGTTTTTCGAGACCTTTTTTTGTCATGGGAATTCTGTTCATGTCTAACCTCATTATTATTCTGCTTAATAGTTATAGATACGGTTCCATCGGCAAAAAGCACTTCTAAATCCTGCCCCGGTGTTGCCTGCTGCACGCTGCGAACGATCTTGTGATCTGGGGTTCGTAAAACCGCGTATCCACGTTCTAACGTCCGCTGTGGCGAAAGGTGCGTAATGGTTGTCCGCAACCGCTCCAATCGACTTGCCCGTTGCTGCCACTGCCACAATGCCGCGCGCTCGAGTCGTGCGGCGATCCCCTCAATCCGAAACACATACCGGTCGATGGTACTTTCCGGGTCAAGCGGTAGAATGCGACTCCGCAGGTGAGCGAGGTGTTGTTCGCGTTGCCGCGACTGGTGCATGGCGATACTTTCAATCCGGCGACCACACTGGCTGGCGCGGAGCGTTGCATTCGCGAGGCGCTGCTCTAAACGGTGCCGAAGCACCTCTTCTCGACGCTGAATCAGCTGCGTTCCATGAGCCACTTTGCTCTGTATCGCCCGCTCTAAACGCTGGCGACCCTGCTGTAACTGCTCACGTGCACGCCGATACGGGGTTGCCAAAAAGTGGCCTAACGCCGTAGGAGTTTCCAGTCGCTGGTCGGCAACTAAGTCAGCAATGGTGACATCGGTTTCGTGTCCCACGGCAGAAATGACGGGGACGGAAGAACGAAAAATCGCTTCGGCGACGATACGGCTGTTAAACGGATGCAGGTCACTCAACGAACCACCACCACGGCTGACGGCAATCACCTGTACTCCAGAGCGGGAAGCACTACTTATAGCACGAGCAATCTCCATGGCCGCGCCACTTCCCTGAACCGAAGTATGATAAATGGTACACGTGAGCACATGTAAAACATCGGACGCGGTCGACAGGATATCCTGTAGTGCCGCGCCCGATTCGCTGGTAATCAGTGCGATAGATTCCACGAAAGGCGGAATCGTTTTTTTCTTGAGTGTATCAAAATATCCAATATTGGCAAGCTCTGCTTTTAACTGCAAAAACTCTTCATACAAAGCACCATCACCAATTGGCTCAATCGCTGTAGCAATTAACTGCAAGCCACTGTTGTACACATCCAGCGCACCAGAGCAGGCCACCATATCGCCACGCTTAAACGTCTGATCGCCAAAATTGCGATTCTTGAAAAACGCAACATTCAGCGTTTCGTCGCCCTCTTTCAGGGTTAAGTAGGTGTGACCCGAAGGGGCGCGACTCACACTGAACACTTCACCCCGAACGCTGAGCGTGCCGTATTCCCGCCGCAACCCGAAACGCACCTTGAGCAGCAGGGAAGCAACGCTGTGCGTTTCGCTTATGTCGTCGCCTCAATGGCTGACGCCACGCGAGCGGCATCGACAACGCAGTCGTTCAGTGAAATGCCACGGTACGAATTCCCCGTTAAGAGCAAGCCGGGATGCTGGGTGCGGCAGCGCTCTTCCAGCCACGAAACCACCTGATGGTGCCCAAGAGTATATTGTGGAATCCCTTTTTGCCAGCGGAAGACTTTTGTGAAAACCGGATGGGCGTCGATCCCCATAATCTCTTGCAACTCCTGGCGAACGAGTGCGACTAACGCCTCATCATCCAGCTCGGCAAGGTGGGCTTGGCGCGCTCCACCAACCATACAGCGCGTCATAAAAATCCCTTTGGGAGCACGATGTTGAAAGATCGCGCTCGTCCACAGCGATCCGAGCAATTTGCGATTCTCTGTGCCGGGCACCAAGAAACCAAAGCCATTCGTATCGGCGTTCACTTCATGCTCATTAAATGCCACGGCAACGACATGGATAGGCGAAGGGAGAATGTTGCGCAAGTGCGCTGCCATTTCATGATCGAGCTGTTCGACTATATCCGCCGCATCCCATGCTGGCGTCGCAATCACGACGGCATCGTAGAGTTCCTGTCCATTGGCGTGGGTAAGGCAATAGCGGCCATCGGCGGTTTTTTCAACTTTCTGAATTGGCACATTCGTTTTCCACTCCGCGCGTGATCCATCGCGCAGCGCATCGGCCATATCCTTCATTCCGCCAACAAACGATGTCAATACACCCGCCGGACCAGCAGGGCCACCACCAGCCGCTCCTTGTTGACGCCGCTCTTTTTTGATGGAAAACAATGCTTTAGTGAGTGAACCGTACTTCCGCTCCATCTCGTAGATTTTCGGAAAACAGGAACGGACACTCATCGTAGCCGGATTGCCGGCATAGATGCCACTGGCCATTGGATCTATCAAGCGTTCAAACGCTTGACGGCCAAGTTTGCGCGTCCCAAAGGTTTCTAGCGTTTCGTCTTCGCCCTGTGGTGGTTTGGCAAAATGTTCTAACGCCAGACGAAACTTCGCTGGCCAACTCAGAAGCGGACTGGTCATAAACTTGATCGGGTTCGCGAAAATTTCGCGTAGTTTCCCTTCTGAGCAGATAAAGCGACGGGCACTGGCGCTGTTTGAGGGGAGAATCCGCTCGCCCAAACCAATTTCATGCGCCAATTGCAGGATCTCTTTGCGGCTGTCCAAAAAGCCATTTGGCCCAGATTCCACGGTAAATTCACCATTGCGAAAAGTCTGGATTTTACCGCCGACTTCGGGAGCTGATTCATACACCGTCAATTGACGTTCAGGGTTGCGGCTCAAATACCACGCACAACAAAGTCCGCTCAACCCTCCGCCGATAATCGCTATTTTATTCCCGGTCATGCAAAAGCTCCTTCTGAATCATCTCCGCTAACGCCTGAGCAAACAACTCGCTCCCATTCAGCCCCGGCATAACAGTATACGTGGCAACGTCATGCTGTTCCGCAATTTCACGATATTCCATATCAAGTTCGTACAGTGTTTCAATGTGGTCAGAAACAAAACTGATGGGAATGACCAAAATATGCTTCATCCCTCCAGCAATAAGTTGCGGCAGCACCTTCGCAATATCTGGCTCTAACCACTTGCCGCGCGTCGCTTTACTTTGAAATACCAATTCGTGCGATGTGTTCGGATACAGTGCCATCACGGCACTTACTGTCCGATGGATATGCGCGAGGTAGGGATCGCCGCGATCAATGATCTTTCGTGGCAGCGAGTGCGCCGAAAAGAGGAAGAACGGCTTTTCGGGAAGCGGGGCAACCGCCTCGTCAATCCGTTGCTGTAAAGCGGCGATATAGCCCGGATAGTCAGGATAATGGCGCACTGTGCTGGTCGAAACCTCAGGATAGGCTACCATCGCGCTCATGAAGTCATCATCAATAGAGCTACCAGTGGTCGTCATTGATTCCTGCGGATACAAACTCACCGCAACGATATGCTCACAGCCCGCCGCTACCAGTTCAGCAACAACTTCTGGGGTGCGCGGCGGCGTATACCGCATAGCGGGTCGCACCAGCGCGTCACAGCCATTCGCGCGCAAGATCTCTTCCAAGGTGACGGCAAGCGCTTGAGTATGTTCTAAAATCGGACTCTTCCCACCAATTTTCTCATAATTTGCAATCGACCCCGCGATTCGCTTAGAAATAATGTAACTCGCCAACGTGCGGCGAAGTACACCATTTTTTATCCCAAGAATGCGTGGGTCATTGAAAAGATTTTGCAGAAATGGCAATACCGACTCAATCGAATCGGGACCACCCATATTGAGCAGTAGTACGCCAAGTTTCATGGGATCACCTATATTTATCAAAAAGTTCTTCGGCTGATTGAATACCACGTCATGCACCAAAATTCACGAAAAAACCAGCACGATAGGAGGCTCTTCGTTCTTGCGGTAACTTACCAGTAGGTTTTTTTCTGTTGTTTTACTGTATCCAGTACGGTTTCGCAGATCACCAAAATCACACTGATAACATTGGCAACCACCGCTCCCATCACCATCGCAATCGCGAGCATTTCGCGTTCTGGAGCAAGAAAATGGATCATGGCGGCTGGCAGCAAATGCAAGTCGGCCACCAGTGATGCAGCCAAAAGCTCGTTCCCCAATGTCGTGCGCGAGCCAAGCTTGATCGTCGTTGCCACCAGATTCATGGAAATACCAATGACTAACGCATACACATCCTGATCAACGATATACCCAACCAGCGTTGTAAGTGCCATTAGAATAAAGAAAACCGAAAAAACCTTGTTCCATTCCATCCCTATGCCTCCTGAGTG
This sequence comes from Chrysiogenes arsenatis DSM 11915, assembly GCF_000469585.1. Classification (NCBI taxonomy): domain Bacteria; kingdom Pseudomonadati; phylum Chrysiogenota; class Chrysiogenia; order Chrysiogenales; family Chrysiogenaceae; genus Chrysiogenes; species Chrysiogenes arsenatis. The sequence continues at coordinate 115,986 of NZ_AWNK01000010.1, read as the reverse complement.
AGTTCGCACGTCTGCCCTTCATGATAGAAGGAAAGAAAATCGTGCATCGCTTCGCGCGGCCCCATAATGACCAAAGATCCAGTGCGATCGAAAATATAATCGCCATACGGAAGCATATCGAGCTCGCCATCCGAGCGAACCCCCGCGATCACCGTCACGCCGAATTTATTCCTGAGCTGTAAATCTTTGAGCGACTTGCCCCAGAAAGGGGAACGCTCATCAACTTTCACCTCACGCGATTCGTACATCGGGTGATCACCAACGACAATTGATTCCAGCAAGCCGCTGGTATGTCCCGAGGCCGGTGGATTGGTCGCCAAGGCAGCGATTTTTTTTCCGATAAGACTGGCGGGTGATAACACATAGTCTGCCCCCACCGCGCGCAGCTTGGCGATCGCATTGCTTTGCAACGCCGTACTAATGACCATCAGTTCACGACCAAGTTCTTCCTCAACAACACGCACCGAGGCGGTAACCGAAATGTTTTCTTCGTCCGACTCCAGCGCCACAATCACGCCCCGACATTTTTCGATATTGGCACGATGCAGCGAATCAACCGAAAAGCGGTCCAGATGCAACACCAGCGGGCAGCCAAAGGCATTCGCCATTTTCACCAACTCTTCATTGGCTTCGATCACGACAAACGGGATTTCCCGATTCAGGAAGCTCCGCGCCACTTCACGACTCGTCTTTGTAAAACCGACAAGAATAAAATGATCCTTTAAATGCTTTGTCACGTACCGCTCCAATCGTAACTCTTTAATGTTGCCGATGAGATTGTTATTGAACACCAGAGATATTAACAGCGTAATGGCATAGATATACGTGACCGCACCAGAAATTATCAGAAATGCCGCAAAGGCTCTGCCGCTATCGGAAAGGTCGATAACCTCGCCATAGCCAACCGTCGCAATCGTAATGATGGTCATATACAGAGAATCAAAAGGCGGGGCATCTTCAATGAACATAAACCCCAGCGTCCCAATCGTGCAGAGCATGATCAGAATAATGATCGGGAAGCGGGTTTTTGAAACGGTATCGAATATCTGTTCACGACGCTTGTCCGCAATACCCATACAAACCATTCCTTGCCAGTGGGATGGAAGTATCTAACACGCTTCTTCGTGGTTGTCTATCTGCGCTAGTCTATTTCATTTTATGATGGAGTAGCCAGTTTAAGCCCAGCAACCCCTAACAGAATCAAACCAACACTGACAAGCCGTAGGGTATTTATCGGTTCACCAAACAGGTAGATACCGAGAACGACCGTTCCTGCGGCTCCGATGCCAACCCACACGCTATAAGCGGTTCCAACTGGGAGCGACTTCATCGCAATCCCAAGTAAAACGAAACTTGCCACAAGTGCGAATAATGTCCACAGCGATGGCCAAAGGCGCGTAAATCCTTCCGTGTATTTCAACCCTACAGCCCAAACGACCTCAAGCAGCCCCGCGACAACCAAAATGAACCACGACATGCGCCATCCTCCCTCGGCAGTACAAGCGACAAACAGTACTTTTCAGTACATCATTACCCAAGAACACTTGTCACCAGATACACCGTATATCCAAGATAACATGCCAGCAGCATGCTCCCTTCAAGCCGATTGATTCGACCAGCACGCTTCCAGCCAAAGCCAATCACAAACAATGCCAGTGTTAATCCTACCATCACCGGCAAATCGCGATGCAGGATCTCGGCATCAACCGCCATCGGTTGAATCACACCAGCGATACCCACCACGGCGAGGGTGTTGAAAATGTTGGAACCGATAATATTGCCCAACGCAATATCGTGCTCCCCTTTGCGGGCAGCAATCACGGAAGATGCCAATTCTGGCAACGAAGTGCCAACAGCAATGATAGTCAAGCCGATGATCAGATCGCTCACACCCAAGTCACGTGCAATGGTGACAGCTCCCCAGACAAGCAAACGGGAGCTAAGAATGAGCACAACCAGTCCAATAATCATCCATACCACTGACGCCTTCAATGAAAGGCGATTTTCCTGCAGCGCTTCCGACATTTCCTGATTGAGCGCATCACTACTACTTTGCGCTCCCTGCCGGAACGTCCACACCATTATGAGCGCAAAAACACCGAGCAGTAAGAGCGCGTCAATACGGGTAATCTCAAGATCAAACAAGAGGTAAACAGCGAAAAATGTTATCCCAGTAAGGAGAGGCAACTCTTTACGCAATACTTGCGAATGCACCGCAATCGGACTGATAAGCGCAGTGATGCCGAGAATCAACGCGATATTGGTTATATTCGAGCCAAAAGCATTCCCCAACGCAATCCCTGGATTCCCTTGAAAAGCCGCCAAGGCCGAAACCACCATTTCCGGTGCTGACGTTCCAAAGCCCACAATCACCATACCAATGACCAACGGGGAAATCCCAAAATACCGCGCTGCTGCCGCCGAACCAACCACAAACTTGTCCGCACTCCACACTAACAATGCTAAACCAATAATAATTGAAGCCAGAGCCAGCAACATACAAACCTCAAGCATCACCGTATCTCACCATTGATACCAATGGCTGGCGCGCATCCTATACTTTCCACCGAAGGTTGCAAGCTGTTTTCAAAGAGAGAAAATTCAAGATAAATGCATAAAAATATCCCATGCGTCTTTTCCTTATGGTACATTCTGGCGCCATCATTGCCACATAAAAACGCAACGGATGGCGTTTGTACCACGTTAGAGAACGCTGAGAGGGCAACATCCATGCTCGAAATACTTTTTTCCACAGGTATTCCAGAAATTTTTCATACTAACTACTATCTGGTGCTGTTTGCTCTGCTCGCCATTATCAGCGTCATTGCGACACGCTTTGCCACCCGCTACGGTGTACCTGCGCTGGTACTGTTTATCGGCTTTGGGATGATCGCGGGAAGTGACGGTCTTAAGCTTATCAATTTCTCCGACCCATTCCTTGCCCAGCTTTTTGGGACGGTTGCTCTTGTTATCATTCTCTTCGACGGCGGTATGCAGACCAAATGGGATGCCGTGCGTAAAGTTATGGCACCGGCGCTCAGTCTAGCTACGGTCGGCGTAGTAGTGACCGCAGGTATTGTTGGTATCGCGGCCAAGCTGATTCTGCCTATCGGCTGGCTTGAAGCGCTTTTGCTCGGCTCCATCGTCGGTTCCACCGACGCCGCTGCCGTGTTTTCGGTGTTGAGTGGCAAAAACATTCAGGAAAATCTCGCGCGCACGTTGGAAGCAGAATCGGGTACCAACGATCCCATGGCCGTCTTCCTCACGCTGGGATTTATCCAGCTGATCCTGTCGGAAAAGGCCGAACTGCTCAGCCTGATACCACAATTTTTCTGGCAAATGGGAGTTGGTGGGATAGCAGGATACGCGTTTGGACGCTTCGCCGTCTGGGTACTCAACCGTATTCGCCTGGACTCAGGTGGACTCTATCCCGTTTTGGGATTGGGATTTGCCTTTTTCGTCTTTAGTGCCAGCGCGCTCATAAATGCCAGCGGCTTTCTGGCGGTCTACATTCTCGCTTTGGTCATCGGCAACTCCGACGTCCCCTACCGTCACGCCATTTTCCGCTTTAACGAAGGGCTTGCTTGGATGATGCAGATCCTCATGTTTATCATGCTGGGTCTGATGGTTGCACCACAAGAGATGTTTGAAGAGTTTTTGGTAGTCGGTTTACTACTCTCGGTTGTCCTCACGCTCGTCGCCCGCCCAATTGGGGTATATATTAGTCTTATCCCGTTTCATTTTAACTTTAAGGAATTTACCTTCCTTTCATGGTCAGGTCTGAAGGGTGCGGTACCAATTATTCTCGCGACCTATCCAATGTTGGCTGGAGTCGAACACAGCCAGAGTTTCTTTAACGTAGTCTTCTTTATTGTTCTCACTTCAACACTTGTTCAAGGCGCGACCATATCACCGCTCGCGAAATGGCTCGGGTTTGAATCGCCAGGCAAAAAACAACAGAAACACACTATCGAGCTTCTCTCACTCGGCACCGCCAATGCCGATATTATTGAGTACATCGTGAACGAAGATGATGACATCGTCGGTAAACAAATTCGCGATCTGCTTCTCCCGAAAGGGACGCTGATCAATGCCATTATCCGCGAAGACAACATCACCACACCGACCGGACACACCGTCATCCAAAGCAATGACCTGCTCTTCATCCTTGTTCCCAAAGAAAACATTGCCCGACTCAAACGGGTGCTCACCAAACACCGCAAAGACGTGGTAGCTGATGCGGAAAGAGGATATTGCGAACTGCCAGACCATCCTGAAGAGAAAACTCCCCCCAAGAAGCGTCGTAATCGGTTTTTCCGGCGCAAACACAACCCCAAAGAAGACGCATAGATTAAACCCTATACGCCAACTGCGTGTTCAATGTCCGTCACAAAACATACCCCGTTCCCTGGAACATCAAGCGCTGCGGCAATACGCACGGCGGCAACCACATCAAGCGCTAGGTCTGCCGTAACAATTGTGTAAATAATTTCTTTCATCGGCTCAATGCGCATACCGAAGAACTCGGCGTAACTCCGCTGACTGGTGCCACGCCCACGAGTAGCCGACCAGCCATCGACACCAATTTCCCCTATGGCCGCAATCACAGCTTCACTCAGCTCCACCCGCACGATAGTCGTTACCAACTTTAATGGTCGATGAGTATTTTCCATGGGTAGTAGCTCCTATGTATAATCGGTCGCAAAGCGACTTTCCAGCGACTGCGGAGCAATGCCCGCGTCTTCAAACATCCGCATATCAACGGTTTGTGATCCTTTTTGTAGCATATACAACTGATCCGTCGTCAGCGGAAAAAAGGCAAATTTGCCGAACAGTGTCGCCAATAAACGCATCAGCGCGATTGGTTGCGGAACTTTCAGTGGCACCCCTTTCCCCTGTAAGCGGGCAACGGTATCCAGCAAGTCGCGGTACGCATACACCGTCGGCCCGCCAATCTCGTAACACTTCCCTTCCATCGCCGGAGTGGTGAGCGCCGCCGCGAATCCAGCCGCAATATCATAGACACTGACGGGCTGGAGAGGATAATGTCCATCGCCAATCATGGGAACGATAGGCAACTTGGTGAGCCTGCGCAGAAGGTTGATAAAGCCGTCACCTGGGCCAAAAATCACGCTGGGTTTGAAAATAGTTTCCGTAAGGCTGCTCTGACGCACAATAATTTCGGCATCGTACTTCGTGCGTAAATATCCGCTTGGGCTTTCAAACTCTGAGCCGAGTGCCGACATATGCAACAAGCGTGTCACACCACACCGCTTCATGGCGCTGATAGTGTTGATCACCCCGTACACATGCGACGTCTTATACGTCACTACTGGCGGGAACTCACGAATAATGCCCACGAGATAGATTACGGCATCGGCCCCTTGACAGAGGCGAGCAAGCGAATCGGTGTCACTGATATCGCCAACAAACGAAGTGACTCCGGCGGGCACTTTGGTGCCAGTCGAACGAACCAGCAACGAAACGGTATGCCCTGCATCCAGCACCGCACGGGTCACGTGGCTTCCGACAAATCCTGTGCCTCCAATGATTGCAACCTGCATAGCCATCTCCTTATTTCGATTGTTGCCACAGCATATCAAAGCCGTATTTGCGCTCCAAATATTGCTCCCGCAGCAAATTCGTTCCATGCACAAAATTATGCTCGGTAAAAGTGTACCCGACAGCGCCACCAATCGCTATCGAAACCAGTGGGAGCGCTTTGCCCAAGGCACCATCGGCCACTTTAGAACTGATCACTCCGGCAAAACGCCCCGCAAAGCGGCTGAGAAGTTGTGCGCTGAGCGCGCCACCACTCCGATTGAGCCCCATGGCAAGTTGCTTGACTAAAAAATAACAGCCTACTTTTGATGCCATCGCATCGAACGCTGGCGAGGTGTTTTCGGCATCATTGACATCATTTTTTCCACCAAGCGCCATAATGCCGAGCAACAGCGTCGCGACCCGCTCATCGCGCGGATCAAACCCATAGCACGCCGCCATGAGGCGCAACATCCGGTAGTTGATCGCCAAAAACGCCACGGCATCGGCAACAATACCAGGTAATCCCATCATCCCTCCGGCACTACCAGACAGGGTAGCATACCCAAGGTGCTCGTGTGTGCATTCTACCGCCAACCGATCGCACTGTTCCAGCGTCAGCGTCAGCGCAATATCATGGATGCCGTCCGCCGTATATCCCAACGCGTGCAGCGGCGGATAGAGCGCATCAAACTCAAATGGCTGATTGCTCCATTCCTGAAATCCTCGCATGACAGCTACGCCAATCTGATCACCTAGCGAACGCGTAGCAGGCGACACGTGGCGCAGTGCTGCCCGCACCGGAGTGCCAATACGGTGCAGCACATCAAGCAATGCCGATTCACTGCCCGCAACGTGCCAGAGTTTGAGTTCACGAATAACTTTTTGTTCGTAGGGAGGATATTCATAGAGTGACACGGGGAGTTATCCACGACCGTTAAGGAGGGAAATGAAATCGCTCGGATGGCGCATGCTTGACGTGTGACAATAAAAAACGCGGAAGGCTTTGAGTTTGGCCTTTTTCAGCTCATCAATTTCACTGTTATCAAGGATATAAATCCGGTTCATCATTTTTGAAGAACGGAGCGTTTTTACGAGATCGTTCCAACTCATCTCAATGCCAGCTTCGTCTTTATCGGCAGTGTTATCGTACACAACAGCGCTTTCGTGGTGCGTGCGCAGGTATTCAATGATCTTTGACTCGCCAGCTAAAAAGTGTTTCTGGAACGCACGGTCAAACACATCGTTGTTATAATAACGGTTTTTGCGATCACCAAGAATAATGATATCTACCTTTTCCTCTTCTTCGATATTCTTTTCCCCGAGGTCAAGAAACTTTTCCTTCTGAAGATTTTCAATGTTCACCGCGCGACAGAAGCGCCCCAGTGCCGTGCGATTTTCGCCCGACAAAGAATAAGGATACGCTTTGGCAAACGGTGTTTTTGCCGTCTGCTCGGCGGAAAGCAATTCGATACCGCAAAAGCGATTGAGGCTGCGGACGTGTGCCACACGGCCAAGCGTATCGACTGCGCCACCAACAAGATTTGCGCGAGGTGGCAGACTAAACTGAATATGCACAATATCATTGACAGCAACCGTCATTGGGACAAGCGCCATAAAGAGTAACCCTCTATCGGAAAGGTCGAATGCCTTGCCAACATACTCAACAGTAGCAATCTTCCCTTCGGACTGCCCTTTTTCTGTCTGGGTAATATTCTTCAAGCTTACTTTGATATTGTAACGGGAAGTATTAACACGAAAAGCCGTGCGCTTTTCGTTGAGTTCAATTTTGACAGGGAGATCCAGCGTAATGGATTCTGCCGCACGATCAACATGCGCTATTGTCGATTCAAAGAGATACATTTTCCCTTCAAACTCAAACAGAACAACGACTTTATTACTTTTATAGACCGGAGTTTTGGGGTAGACGTAATCGATATCGAGCGTCAGATTTTCTTCGTTAACGCTATCTGCAGCCGAGCTGCGCAATGGAGCCTCTTTGCCCAGTTTGCCGAAGGCTTTATAGGCAAGGATATCCCCCAGAAACACATCCAGTGATTCTTTCGCCTCTGCCACTTTTTTGAGGAGTGGAATGTTGGCTTTGACCAGCTGAATATCGCGATCGCCAGCCCCACCTTTTAATTGAAAAAGCCCTTTTATCACTCACCGCTCCACCTGAAAAGGTTCGCTGAGCGTTATACACCGCTCATCTGAATGCGGATTTACGGCAAATTCCAGCCGCAACGTTTGAATTTCATCGGTAATTTCATGTGGGAGCCGATCTGGCCATTCGACCAGCGTATAGGCTCCGGCAAAACTTTCTTCGATTCCGGTCGCATAAAAATCGTCGGCGCTTTGCAAACGGTATAAGTCACAGTGACACAAGCGGCCATTTTCCCCAACATACTCGTTCATGAGCGTGTAGGTAGGCGAAGTCACGTTCCGTGCGTCGATACCAAGTGCCGCCGCAAACCCTTTGGCAAAGGTGGTCTTTCCGGCACCAAGGTCACCCTCCAGCAACAGTAACACCGGAGGGCGCAAACGGTTTGCCAGTTGCGCGGCAAAAGCAGCGGTTTCTTCCGGACTACGACTGATTACTTCCATATGCGACTGCTTTCAGAACATCGGTCGTGCTGACAATCCCCAGCAATTTTCCTTCGCCGTGCGTGACGGGAACCATGTTAATGTGATGCTCCGAAAGGAGCGAGGCTAAACGGGGCAGTTCCATATCAGGCGAAACCGTGATGACTTTTTTTGTCATGGCATCGCTGACGCATACTGCCGCCATTTTATTGAGTTCATGATTATACTCTTCGGCACTTTCGAGGTAGATGATCGCATCAAAAATGTTAATCAAGCGCGGCAGTTTCATTTCCCGAACCGTATCAACAATATCTTTTTTTGTGATAATGCCAACCATTTTCCCCGTATCGTCAACAACCGGAGCGCCGGAAATATTCTTTTCCAGCAACAAACGCGCCGCATCCTGAATCGAAAGAGTGTCGCTAACCACAATCGGATTCGTTGTCATAATGTCTTTTGCCAGAGCCATACATGCCTCCTTACTCTCGTCTCTCAAATTTGCAAATATCACCGCAACAGTAGATTAGCCGCCGAAACGAGCACCAGCAGTGCAAATCCCCGCTTAAACAACGTCGGCTGAATTTTCGGAAGCACTTTTATGCCCAGTGGCGCGCTGAGCATGCTCCCAACTGCTATAACCGCCGCGATATCCCAGCGGATATAACTTTCCGCAGTAATCAAGATACTAAATAGATATCCCATAATGCCAAATAACGCATTCACCAATATCAGATTACTCGACGTTCCGATGCACTTTACCAATGGGACACGACAGTAATAGTTAAACGCCGGTACGCTGAAAAGGCCGCCACCAATGCCGAATGTAGAGGTGATAAATCCGTTAAACGTCCCTATGGGAAGTACTTTCTTCCAAGCAAGGTCTTCATTCCCCGCCGCATGATCCTGCCGTTTTGCTGACTGCAACAGTCGTGTGCCGATGTAGAGCTGAAATGCGCCAAAAAGCTTTTTCAGCAGCAACGCTGGCGCAAGTGCTCCAAAAAAAGCTCCCGCGAGTGCACCAACAGTTCCCGCAACAAGCGCACGGCGCAGCAATGGAAAATGAACATTGCGCGCCCGAAGGTTGGCAAAAGAGCTTGAAATTGCGGCAAAGAAAACGACCACCAAAGAAGTCGTAATCCCTGTTTTCATATACTCCGCCGTCCCCGTACCCGCCATTCCGTCAGCGATCGGTAACAGGTAAATGATGACGGGGACATAAATCACCCCGCCACCAATCCCAAGCAGAGCCGCCAAAAAACCGGTTGTAAGGCCAACTCCCAGGAATATCGCGAGATATCCTGGGTCGATCGTCATACGACTTCCTCTGGCTTTTCGTTCAGCTTTTTCAGATGCGGCTCATCGTAAGCTGGTTGCCAATAGACCAGCAGCACGGTGGCAATAAAGATCGAAGAAAACGTTCCGATAATAACCCCAATGATCAGCGCAAATGCAAAACCACTCAGGACTTCACCACCAAAGAAGAACAGAGTCAACACCACAAACAAGGTGGTACCACCTGTAATAATCGTCCGCGACAATGTCTGCGTGATCGATTCATTGAGAATCGTTATAATAGGTTTCTTCTCCTCGCCCTCATTGACAACCAGATTTTCTCGAATACGGTCAAAGATAACAATCGTATCGTTCAGTGAATAGCCTACGACGGTCAACACTGCCGCCAGCGCGGCGAGCGAAAACTGTATTCCCGTCAGACTAAACATCCCCATCGTGATAATCACGTCGTGCACCAGCGCAATGATCGCTGCCAAACCAAACTTTAATTCAAAGCGCCACCAAATATAGCAAACAATTGCGACTAATGAATAAAGAACAGCGTAAAGCGCTTGCTGACGGAGCTCGCCACCGATTTTCGGCCCTACGGTTTCGATGCGTAACACTTCAACCTTGTCACCATAGGCACTTTCGATGCGACTCTTAATCGCATTGGTCACCGCATTGGCATTCTTTTCGTCAAACTGTGGCGCACGAACCAGAATGTCACGTGGCGAACCATATTCCTGAATTTCGCTATCGCCAAATCCTTCTTGGGACAAGTTCGCACGAATATCTTCAATCGGCGTTGGCTCTTTGAATTGCAATTGCACCAAAGATCCACCAGTAAAATCAATACCGTAATTCAGCCCGCGTGTCGCAAGCAGCACCAACGAACAGAGCACCAGCAGCACAGCAACACTCACGGCAATCCAGCGCATCCCCATAAATGGAATAGTAGCAAATTCAAATTTCTTCACTCTATCCCCCTACACACTGAGTTTCTTGATCGGGCGATACGCCAAAGCGACCTCATACACAACTCGTGTACAGACAATCGCCGTAAACATACTGGCGAGAAGACCGATGCTCAGCGTAATAGCAAACCCCTTGACTGGACCAGAACCAAATTGGAACAGCACCATCGCCGCAATCAGCGTGGTGATGTTCGAATCAAAAATCGTACTAAAAACTTTGTCATAGCCAGCCTGAATCGCATTACGCGGCGTCGCCCCTTTGCGAAGCTCCTCGCGAATCCGTTCAAAAATCAGAACGTTTGCATCAACGGCCATACCGATTGTCAGGATAATTCCCGCAATCCCTGGCAAGGTTAACGTCGCCCCAAAATAAGCCAACATTCCCAGCAGAATAATGACGTTCACGATCAGTGCAAGGTTGGCAATCACACCCGAAAGGCGATAGTAGAAAATCATAAAGAGGAGTACGAGAACAAGGCCACTCAGTCCGGCGCGTACCCCTTTGTCAATCGAATCTTGGCCGAGAGTTGGCCCAACTGTCCGGTTTTCAATGATTTCAACGGGCGCGGGCAGGCTCCCAGAACGGAGCACAATCGCGAGGTCGCGCGCATCTTCCATCGTAAAACGGCCACTGATAGAGGCCTCACCGCCACCGATCCGTTCGTTAATCACTGGAGCCGAATAGACGTTCCCATCGAGGACAATCGCCATGCGGTTGCCAACATTGCGCGCCGTGAGGTCGGCAAAAATACGCGCCCCTTCAGGATCAAATTTAATCCCGACATACGGATCGCCTCGTTCGCTGTTAATGCGGACTTCGGCATCAACCAAGCGGTTGCCGGAGAGTGGTGTGACTTTGGTCAAAACATACGGAGTGCGCCCCACCTCTTGTCCCGTTTCTGGATCCAGCACACGCTGATAGGCAAGCATCATGTCGTCCGGCAAAAAGCCGGCCGCGGCATCCTGCGGCGACACGGATTCATTCACCATTTTAAATTCTAACACCGCCGTACGACCAATCAGCTCCGTCGCGCGGTCAGGATCTTTCACGCCAGGGAGTTCGACAATGATCCGGTTGGCTCCCTGCTTCTGAATAGTCGGTTCCGCTACGCCGAATTGGTCAATACGATTACGGATGGTTTCCAAAGCCTGCGAAACAGCAAGCGTTTTTAATCGCTCAGCTTCAACATCCGGATAGGCGAAAACCAGCAGGTTGCTTTCTTCACGTACCACTTCAAGGGCATCGTAATGGCGCTCAAAATATTTACGAACAGACTCTTTTTCTTGCGCATAGGGCAAAGCAACACTGACCTGATTGCCAGAACGTTCAACCGCCCCGACAACCAATTTGGCATTATTCAAGTCCGCACGGAAGGCATTGACGATTACGTCGAGCTTCCCTTCGAGGGCTTTTTCGGTATCAACTTCCAACGCAAGGTGCATACCACCCTGCAAGTCGAGCCCGAGGTTGATCCGCTCAGAAAGAGGAAGCGCCGAATACAACGCAAGCCCGACCACTGCCAGAATCAGGATAATCTTACTTATCAGGGTGGTTTTCATACTCTACCGAACTACTCCGCCACGTGAGTGGCTTTTTTGACCACTTCCGAAACATTCGCACGACGAAGTTTTACTTCCATATTCTGACCGAGCTTGACGTGGATGGCATCGCTCTCCACGCGAGTCACGTGCCCGAAAAAACCACCGGCGCTGACAATTTCGTCACCGACTTGCAGGTTTTCGATCATTAACTTATGCGCCTTGGCTTGCTTCTGCTGCGGGCGGATAATCAGGAAGTAAAAAATAGCGAACATGAGGACTAAGGGAAGAATGGCCGACAACTGATTCATACATAACTCCTTGTACGGGTTTTTAACAAAAATGTTGATAACTCTGTGAATTCCTGTGGATTTCGCTGTGGAAACCCACCACTGTAGCCTGCTGACTTAACTTGCCCAACTTTTGAGCACGACGGCAAGTTATTTATTTATAATCATTTGCGCATTGCGAAAAACTCTTTTTGGAATGACTCAAAGATTCCGGACTCAATCGCTGCCCGCGCCCTTCTGACCAATGTCAAGTAGTAATAAAGGTTGTGAATGGTATTCAGTCGCAGACCGAGAATTTCGCCACTCACAAACAAGTGACGCAAATAGCCGCGACTGAAATTCCGGCAGGTATAACAGTCACACAGCGCGTCAATCGGCTCGTGATCACACGCATACTCTGCTTTCTTAATATTGAGTTTGCCAAAATTGGTAAAGAGCGTGCCGTTGCGAGCATTGCGCGTCGGCATGACACAGTCGAACATATCGACCCCGTGTCCAATGCAGGTGACAAGATCTTCGGGCGTTCCAACCCCCATCAGATAGCGGGGACGATCGGCAGGCATGTGCGGCGCAAGATATTCCGTGATGCGGTACATCTCGGCTGGTGGCTCACCAACGCTGAGTCCGCCAATCGCATAGCCCGGAAAATCCATTTCCACCAAAGAACCGAGGGATTGTAAGCGTAAATCGCAGTGAAGTCCACCCTGGATAATCCCGAACAGAGCTTGTTTTTCCCGATCACGCCAGGTATCGCGGCTCCGCTGCGCCCAGCGAAGCGTCATAGCTAAGCTTTTTTCCAGATAGTCGCGCGGCGCGTCGCTTGGTGGACACTCGTCAAACACCATCATAATATCCGCCCCGAGCGCCATTTGAATTTCGATAGACTTTTCCGGCGTAATCAAATGCTTACTGCCATCAATATGCGAGCGAAATTCAACCCCCGCTTCGGTAATTTTTCGCGTCTTGCCGAGGCTAAAAACCTGATACCCACCACTGTCCGTCAGTATCGGCTTTTGCCACCGCATAAAGCCGTGTAAGCCATCAAACTCACGCACCAGCTCGTGGCCTGGCCGCAGATATAAATGGTAGGTATTGCCCAAAATGATCTGCGCGCCAAGGCCTTCGAGTTCATCAGGAGTGAGTGTTTTTACCGTTGCGCGCGTACCGACCGGCATGAAAATCGGTGTCTGAATTGTGCCGTGCGGCGTCGTGAGCATTCCCGCGCGAGCTTCGCCCGAGCGGTGGGAAACAGAGAAAGAAAATGACATGAAAACGTATGCTCCTTCTAGAATAGCAATGCGGAGGGGTGATTCCTCTGGCGCAAAAAACCGGAGCAGGGGTATCCCCACTCCGGTTTATCTGCGGCGAATTAGGAACATTAGCTCAGCTTGCGAACTGCAGCCTCAATCCGATCCATCCCTTCGATGATAGCTTTCATCGACATAGCATAGCTCAGACGCATAAACCCTTCGGCACCAAAGGCGATACCCGGAACGATTGCAACCAGCGCTTCTGCCAAGAGGTAATCGGCAAAATCAGAAGAGTCTTTAATCACTTTGCCTTCGGCGGTTTTTTTGCCGAAGATTTTCGCAATGTTCGGGAACACGTAGAAGGCTCCATTTGGATAAATGCACGAAAGGCCTGGAATGGTATTGAAGCGCTCCACAATGTACGTGCGGCGCTCATCAAACGCCTTCACGAATTCTTGGATTTTTTCCTGCGGTCCAAGCAGCGCGGCAATCGCACCATCCTGCGCAAAGCTGGTCGGATTCGTAGTAGATTGCGACTGAATTTTGCCAATCGCGCTGATGATGGCAGGATCACCAGCCGCGTAACCAATGCGCCAGCCGGTCATGGCCCACTCTTTGGAAAGACCATTGACGATAATCGTCCGCTTGCGGATTTCTTCGCCAAGTGACGCGATAGAGACGAATTTGAAATCACCGTAGGTAAGCTTTTCATAGATTTCGTCGCTGATGCAAATCAGGTCGTGCTTCACGATAACGGCAGCAAGAGCTTCGAGCGCCTCTTTACTATAACCGGCACCAGTCGGATTTGATGGGTTATTCAGCACTACGAATTTGGTTTTCGGAGTGATCGCTTTTTCGAGCATGTCAGGCGTCATGCTGAAGTTGTCTTCTTCACGAGTGTCAACGAACACCGGTACGGCATCGCACATCAGCGCCATGTCAGGGTAGCTGACCCAGTATGGCGCAGGGATGATGACTTCGTCACCAGGGTTCAAAAGCGCCATATAGATGTTGAACAGGGTGTGCTTGGCCCCCACGTTGACGGTGATTTGGTTGCGGGCAAAAGTCAAGCCGTTATCACGCTTGAACTTATGAATGATGGCGTCTTTGAGTGCCACCATGCCATCGGCTGGCGTGTATTTCGTGTTCCCTTTAACAAGGCCGGCGATAGCGGCATATTTGATGTGGTCAGGCGTGTCAAAGTCGGGTTCACCAGCGCCAAAACCAATAACGTTCAGGCCGTCAGCTTTCATTTGATTGGCTTTCGTTGTGATGGCAATGGTCGGTGAGGGCTGAATCGAGTTAACGCGGTCGGAAAGACGTTCTTTCATGGGACTTCCTCCTCAGGATTTGATCAAAAATTCACGAATGCGATCATATACGCTGTGCGGGACAAACTTGCTGAAATCTCCTCCAAGGTAGCCGATTTCGCGCACCATACTGGAAGAAAGGAAAATGTACTCCTGACGAGGCATTAAAAAAATGGTCTCAAGTTCAGGGTACATTTGCCGATTCATAAGCGCCATTTGCAACTCGTATTCAAAGTCGCTCACCGCCCGCAATCCGCGAATAACATAAGATATCTGACGTTCGGTCAGATAGTCAATGAGCAGCTTCGATAATCCTTCAACGGTTACATTTGGCAGGTGAGAAACGCTCTCGCGGATCAAATCGATGCGATCGGCGTGTGAAATGCGTGGGTGCTTGCGATCGTTGCTGGCAACAGCAACAATCAATTCATCAAACATGGTAGCACCACGTTCGATGATATCCAGATGTCCAATGGTGATGGGATCAAATGTCCCCGGGTAGACTGCACACGTCATACCAGCTCCGATTCCATTTGCAAAAAGCTAAACATCTTGTTTCCATACTTCCGGTTTTTATAGAGGGTTAACGGGGCAATGCCGCGCACTTCCTCAAGCGTGCGGTGCTCAAGAATGAGCACACCGATATCGCTCAGGAGTCGCTGACGACTGACTATTTCGAGTATCGGCTGGTAGTAGTTGGCATCATACGGGGGATCGGCAAAAATAATATCGTATTGCTGCGTACTACTTTGTAGAAAGTTTAACGCATCCATATTGCTGAGTTCGATTGGTAAGGTACTGTTTTGAATGTTTTTGCGGAGATAGCGCACAGCCAGACGATGATTTTCTACGGCCATCACACGTGCTCCACGGCTGGCAGCTTCTATCGCGACCGCGCCAGTGCCGCTAAAAAGATCCAGAAACGTCAGGTCTTTCAATTGCTGCCCTAAGATATTAAACAGGCTTTCGCGCATTAAGTCAGTCGTCGGCCGGACGCTATCACCCGACGGGCACAAAACCTGTAGCCCTTTGCGGCTTCCTCCTACAATGCGCAACCGACTCTCCCGTGTTCCATCCATCGCAACAAGCCAGACTGACATGCCATAGCGTACAGTCGATTACGGCTTAAACCAACCACATTGTCATAACATCCTGTGATCGAAGCAACAAAGATGGATGAGCGATCCTGTATGCCATAACCGCCTGCCTTATCAAGACCACTGCCCGACTCAACGTACCATTCAATCATGGCATCGCTCAAATCGTGAAACGTCACCTGCGTCGCAACGGTTTCTATCCACGTGCGGTTTTCGCGGGGACAAACCAGCGCGATACCACCATACACGGTATGCGTTCTACCGGAAAGGGCACGCAACATTTCACGATTTTCTGTACGGTCGGCAGGCTTTTCCAGAATACGATTGTCAAGTACCACAATTGTATCCGCGCCAAGAATCCAGCTGTCACTGTCCCGTATAACGGCCTGCGCTTTGCGCGCCGCGAGTTCCACTACAATATCAGCCGGATCGGTTCGTTCCGTTGTTTCGGCAACATGCGATGGACGAACGACAAACTCCCAGCCAAGTGATTGTAAGAGCTGGGAGCGCCGAGGTGATGCCGATGCGAGAATAAAACTCAAAGATCCCCCAACAGCGTTTTTTCCATTGATTCGCGGTCAGGGAAAATCTTGAATACCTTATCAAGCCGAACCATTTCAAAAAGCTCACGTAACGACGGGCTCATATCAACGCACGCTAAAACGCCGCCAACGTTTTGTTGGTGGCGATGAGCAAGAATTATCTCTTTAATACCAGAACTATCAATGAATACAACGTTCGCAAACGACAAGACAAGATTGCGTGGTTTGTGCTCTTCGTAGACTTTTTTCATAAAATCATTGAACGCCATATTCGACTTCGGATTGTTGAGATCTTCGCCAATGGTGATGACGGCAATGTCATTTTTGTTTTCTACCGTGTGCATACTTTACCCCTTCTGTGAGTAGTTTTTTCCGTTCAACCCGCCTCAACAGGCACTTAGCGCTGGCGTTCCAAAACGTAATCACATACCGACAGCATCGCCGTGCGGTACATGTTGTTACTCAGTTTTTCCGCTGCTTCGCGCGACGCATCAATAAATTTCTGACCAACGGCTAAAGAGTGCTGCCGAATATCATATTGCTCCATGAGCCGAATAACAAAAGCCAGTTCTTCACTCGTCGGCGGTTCATGCCGTTCAACAATAGCCTGCAGTTGTGTGCGTTCGTCGTGGTCTGCCGCATCGCGAAGCTTCAGGAGCGGGATGGTCATCTTCCCTTCACGTAGGTCAGTGCCAATGCTCTTGCCAAGTGTCCCCGTGTCGCCCATGTAGTCGAGAATATCGTCGATGATCTGAAAAGCCATACCAAGATTGTAGCCGTAATCCCAGAGCGCCTGCGCCGTTGCTTCATCCGCGTTGCCCGTATAGCCACCGCATTGCGCGCAAGCCGCAATCAGAATGGCGGTCTTGTGCTCGATAATATTGAAGTAATCCTCAAGCGAGATGCCAAAATCAAACGATTTGACTAACTGAAACACTTCGCCTTCACTCATCAAAGTTGTGACCTTGGAAAGTGTCCGCTGAATGCGGGGATCGCCATCTGCGACCAACACTTCAAAAGCTTTCGAATAGAGATAGTCGCCAACTAAAATGACGGNNGGGTTACCAAATGTAAAGTTTGCCGAGTGGCGGCCACGCCGCAAACTTGCTTCGTCAATAACATCATCGTGCAAAAGGGTTGCAGTATGAATGTACTCCACAACACCGCCAATGCGGATAGCTCGATCAACATTCCCCTCACACTGCTTGCATGCGAGCAACACAAGAAGTGGGCGGAGCCGCTTGCCACCGCTGCTGAAAATATATTCGCCTATTTCTTTTACTCGCGCGACCCGCGAGTGGAGATTTCCCTGAATTTCCTGTTCAATACGGGCAACCTCAGAAACCAGCAGGGCGTAAACTTCGCCAATGTTCATCGATACTCCTGTCGATAGAATAGACCTATGGTACTCGAAGTATCAAAGTGGTGTCAATTGGCAGTTGGCCGGAAAAAGTATTTGACACTCAATAAATTGCACAATTAAGATACCCTTTGAAGTTACCAAGGAGGCTTTTCGCATGTCACAGCAAAAAATTACCCCAGATATGGGAATTATGGATGTTGTACAACAATATCCACAGACCGTTGAAGTTTTCGCCAGCTTTGGCCTCGGCTGTTTAGGCTGCGCAGCGGCCAGATTCGAAAACATTTCGCAGGGCGCTGGTGCTCACGGCATCGAGCTTGCGGAACTACTGGAAGCACTGAATAACGTTATTGACTAACGAAACAACGCAAAAAGCCCGATGGCCAGAGTCATCGGGCTTTTTGCGTTGAGCGGAGGATGAAACCTTAAAATCCGAGCTTCTGTACCGAAAGTTGAAAGGATTCTAATACGGTTTTCCGCGTGATCATGGAATCATTCTCGGTATAACTTTCAACGGCAGAATAGCGCTCCACAGTGCGTTGCGTTGCCTCCACGAAAGCCCGCGTAGCTTCTTGTTGATACGGATTTTTCTTCTCATCCTCTTGCTTACTCGCACCAATAATAGCACTTGGCTTATGGCTGCGGAACATCTCCATAACCTGATCGAATTTCAGGTCTTCTTCTATCGCGGCAACGGTATCGCCGTCAGCTTGAGAAGTCGCATCTTTCCATGCGCGGTATACCGACTCAGGCGCCTGTTTGGGCGGGAAGGTTATCTGACGTTGATCAATCTCTGTCAAATACTGACTGAAAACACCTTGCGAGCCGCCACCCTGCCCTGTCAGGAGATCAAACACCCGACTCGCCGAAAGCGGACGATGCGCCTCGTTGCCTGCACTGGCAACACTCGTCAGTTCCGCGCGATCACGCACCGCGTTCGCCAATGTTTTTGCCAAGCCGCGTGCGGGAGCGCCAGACTTAACCGAGTCGTCGCGATTGGTCGTCGCAGCATTCGTAGAATTTGATATTTGATGGAGCGAGGTGGCTGTAATCATTGGAGTCCTCCTAAGGAATGAAGAAATGATTTCCTACATTTCCTCAATGCAAATAGAGTGCCTCAAACCATATGTTCCCTGTTACCACAACAAATTATAGAAAAACATGGAGATTTGTCAGCTATTTTTTACGCTGGGTAAACGATACGGGCAAATTTCCCGCGATTCCCCTCTTGCATGGCAAAGCGAACTTTTTGCCCCACGAAAGGAGGAGCTTCCCCTTCGAAACGCTCTGTTTTAAAGAAGACCTCATCGCCCGACTCTTTACAGCGAATAAAGCCAAACCCTTTATTCCCAATGCGGGTAATCTCGCCAGCCTGCAAGTTCTGACCTCTTGATTGCGGGACAGGCGCTACCGCAGCAGTTTTGGGCTTTGATGTGTTCCGATTGGGATTTGGTGCTGGCTTTGGACGTGATGGTGACGGCGTCTGCGTGGATGCGGGGCGCGAATACCCAATGTGCGACGGATATTGGTCGACACGCGAATAATAATCGTGCGAAACATTTGCCGGTTGACGATCGGCATCATACTGGTGGTGCTTTTTCAATGTGTTCCTCTTAAAAACAATGGTTGATTTCTTTCATGTACAAACAGTACGCGAATCAGTGCGGCAATAATTTCCGATGAACAGAAAGCCCTTCTGATTCAGATACAATAAACAGGGTTGCAACAACATCACGAACTACGCTAGCAAACCACATGCCGCTCAAACTAGCGAATTCGCCTGCGAAAGGCAAGTGTGAAAATACATTCAGATATCTTTCCGGTATTGCTTTGCGCCATAAGTTCGTTTATGAATGATCGATCATTTTGGAGGATTTTCATGATAACTCCCCCAGTCCAACGCAACCCATTCCGCCAAGCACAAGCGCAAAAGCTTGTCGATAGCATACCTCTGCAGCGCTGGATTAAGGCGCAGGTTCGTGCTGGCCTTGACGAAGAAGCCGCCACCGAAATCCTCCGCACCTACCTACACGTACTCGAAACCCTGCACGATGGTGATGCCAAAGCAGCGGCACATCTTTTTGATCAGTGCGCTACATTGCTTACCGAATATAATGTTCCTATCTCCGACGTGATGGCGTGGAACCGCACCGTCGAACGGGTACTTGGCGGCCCCGCAATCGGAAAATGTGGCGGATCGCGCTGGTGCTCCATTCTGCAGCTCGCCCTCGAAAAACTCTCCCACTCACTCCTCCTTCACCAAGCGCAAGCACCAGAAGATTACGACCTTTCGCTCATATCAACCTTTTCCTACACCAAATTTTATATGTCGCTTCTCGAATGGATGAGCGACATTCGCGCCCACGTCATCGACATCTTGCAAGCAGCCGACACACAATCCCTGCCCCAGCAAGACTACACTTGTGGTTTTTGCGCCTTAGTACAACGTGCGGATATGCGCTTTTTGATCAGCGAAGACTCCATGGCCGAAGAATTCTGGGAATACCACCTGCAATGCCATCGTCTTGCAGGGGAACTCTTTGAAGCCCTCCGTAGCGACGATTATCTGGTTGCGCTCCTTGGCTACCGCCGCATGCAAGATGCGTTTTATGCCGCCATTCGTAAATTCAGTAACTTCTTTGTCCTGTACTACGAAAACTCGCGCCCGCGCTTTCAGCAATTCCTAACGCGTCAACTCAGCAATGAAGGGCAAGTGGGTCTTATGGTCGTCAATGTTGTCGATTACGAACCGATAGCTGCCCTCTGGGGTGCCGAAGCAGGCGACCATCTCCTAGAACATCTCGAAATGCGTATCGATAAACTCCTGCACGGTTGCGGTGGCGGAAAAATCGTGTATATCCGCACCGGCTCGCTCTTTATTATTGCCTTTATTGGGATGAGTGACGATATTTTTATGCCTCTGCGCGAACATATCGTCAACGCACTAACTACACAGGAAATCCGTTTTCGACAAACACCCATCCCGTTTCGACTCGTTTCCGGCTCGCTCATACTCGATGCCAAACTTCACGACCTCCCCGATGAACTGCAAACACTCTGGCAATACCTTGCCCAGCGTTCCGCCCACACTTCGGCTAACCATGTCTGGATCGACCCAAATGACCTTGGCGACTTTCTGAAAGGGTTGGAGCGGCATCATTGTGATCGCGAATACCTGATTGAAGCCTTTCGCGAAGAGCTTTTCACCGTATTTTACCAACCAATTATCAACACGCAAACAGGTCGCATAGAACAAGTGGAAATCCTTGCCCGCATTCAGGATAACGGCAACCACGTCAGCCCAGGGCGCTACATGGATATGATCGCCGGCATGGGCGCGATGGTCAATTTTGACACTCTGGTCTTGCGCCGCATCACCCAAGACTTTGAACAACTGGCTACGCGCTGCCCGAGCCTTTTTGTCAACGTCCACCCGATCTCACTCCGTTCCAGCGAATACATTACCGAACTACGCAATTTTACCGCCGCCGCCCAGCGCAGTCAGATCCGCGTACTCTTTGAAATTACCGAACAATCACTACTGACCAGCATGGACGTCGTCGACTACCTCCATCACCATCACCACATCCGCCTCGCACTCGACGATTTTGGTTCCGGATATTCCAGCATGAGCATGGTCGTGCAAATGGCCGAACGCGGCTTGCTGGAAGTCGTCAAATTTGACGGCTCACTGGTTATGGGAATGCTGTCCAGCAATGCGTCGAGTCAGGCCGTCAGCGCCCTGCAACAGATGGCGCATGGGCTCGGACTGAAAACCGTTGCCGAATGTGTCGAAAACGACGAAGTGCTTGAGCGCGTACGCGCCATGGGAATTGACTACGCACAAGGTTTTGGCATCTACCGGCCACTCCCGCTCGATCAACTCTTAGCTATCGAAGCTCACCATTTCTCCCATCGGCATTAGATAACACCGTAATTAAAAGCCATGACGCCATCTGTTAGTTGCAACAAAATAGTTTGCCAATAGCTCACTTATTCCATACTATTACTCGCAACATTCTCTTGCGAGGCAACCATGTCACACGCTCATCATCATCACGACCATCACCATACGATTCAACTCCATATCAACAACCTCCACTGTGCCAGTTGCGCCGATGCCATCGCTCGCGCCATTCGGCAACTTACCGAAGTAGAAAAATTCCAGCTTGATCTTCTGGAAAAAACCGCCCACCTCAGCGCGGATTGCGACAATAGTGATGAGCTCCTTGCCAAGATCAATCGCATCGCTGATAGCATTGAGCCGGGAGTTTATTTCCATCAGGTTCCAAGCGACCTCGCACCCTCAACTCAAGCAACTTCATGGTGGCGGGCTCTTCCTCCCTCGCTCTGGTGTATGATTTTTCTCTATATTGCACTCTGGATTATGGGTCATAGCCCGTACTGGCCAGACTCACCGCTCGGCGAAGGCGCATTGGCCATCGGCTTTGGATCGCTCGCACTGTGGGCGGGCTTTCCCGTCTACACGCAAGCCACGAAAAATATTTTGCGGCGCGAATGGCAAACCATCTTCGACGAAAATTTCCTCATGTCGCTCGCCACTCTGGCAGCGGCGGCATTGGGGGCGTGGGAAGAAGCGGCGGGTGTTATGGTCTTCTTTGCCATTGGTTCGCACCTTGAAGAACGGGCGCTAGAAAGTAGCCGCGGCAACATCCAAGCACTGCGGTCACTCCGCCCAGCCGTAGCGCACCGCAAGCGTGAAGATCAGTGGGAAGATGTTCCACCCGAAGCGCTTCTCCCCGGCGACACCATCATTGTCCGCCCCGGCGAAACCATCCCCGTCGACGGTACTTTGCTTGATCAACGCGCCGAACTCGACTGCCGCGCCATTACTGGCGAAAGCCTTCCCGTACAGCACTATCAAGGGGAAATGCTCCTCGCCGGAAGCGTCGTAACCGGATCGCCAGCACACATCGTCGCTGTCGCCAACTACGGTGATTCAACCCTAGGGAAAATCATCGAATTGATTAGCTCCGCCCGCCGCAACCAAGCACCACTCGAAAAATTCATCACCCGCTTTGCCCGCTGGTACACACCAACCGTCGTCATTGCCGCTGCACTCCTCGCCGGAATACCCGGACTGGGCGATACGCTCGGGTGGTGGCACACCGGACGACTGTGGAGCGACCACATCTACAGCGCGCTGATCTTTCTCGTCATCTCATGCCCCTGCGCACTCGTCCTTTCAGTACCGCTCACCTATTTCGTGGGACTCGGCAACAGCGCACGGCAAGGCATACTGGTGAAGGGAGCGGCCTTTTTGGATACCCTCAGCCGCGCCACAACTATCATTTTTGATAAAACCGGCACTCTCACGCAGGGAGAATTTTCTATCGTCCAATGGGAATGCGCTGACGGGTGGGAGGAAGCACTCCTGAAGCAATACGCCGTGTCACTCGAATGCCACTCCAATCATCCTTTGGCTGAGCCATTTCGCGCCCTCGGCATCACGCCACTGGTGCCCTCACAGCTCGAAGAAATCCCCGGCGTTGGGATGCGCGGCGTCATTGACGGCCATGACGTGTGGCTGGGCGGAGAACGACTGAAATCCACCCATCCCGATCTGTCATTTCCTAAGGTTGCCGACGAAAACCAACTCGCACTCTACTGCATCGTCGATGGCCATTATGCCGGGCGCTGCCTGCTGGCTGATACCGTGCGGCCAGACGCCGAAAGCGCCCTCCAACAACTGAAAGCCTTGGGGCTAAAATGTGTGATGGCCTCAGGCGACACGCCAGAACGGGCCACCCGCATCGCCCACGCTATCGGCATAGAACGTGCCCACGGCGGATTACTGCCGCACGATAAAGTAAACCTTTTGCGCGAAGAGCAGCAAAACGGAAAGACCGTTATCGCCGTTGGCGATGGCATCAACGATGCCCCCCTGCTCGCCGCCAGCCATGTCGGCATCGCTATGGGACGACGCGGTGCCGACGTCACCCTTGAAGCCGCCGATATTGTTTTGCTTGGAGAATCGCTCGAACGATTACCACGCATGATACGCATTGCTCGCAGCACCATCAGTATTGCACGGCAAAACGTTGCACTGGCACTCGGACTGAAACTCGCCATTATGGGACTGGGCGTGCTGGGACTCGCATCACTCTGGCAAGCCGTACTGGCCGACGTCGGCGTCGCGTTACTCGCCATCGCGAACAGCATGCGGGCGGGGAAAACGCGATAATAATCCACGTAGCATTTGCATCAAAAAACATGGTCATTATTCGAATATAAAAATATAACATATTGATTTTCTGAAGCTTATATCGCAAAATCTCGTTAAGAATTTCATCAGAAATCTCCTCAACGAGGTCGGCATGGCAAACAAATATCAGCAAGCACGAGAACGGCTCGAACATGTCCTCTCCAGAGAAGCTGGCAGCAAAGCCACTACACTTGCCAAAAAACTGAACATCAGCTTGGCAACGCTGCACCGACTACTAAAAGAGCCGTGGCCCGCCCTCCTTGTCAGCGGAAAAGCACGCCGCACACGCTATGCATTGCGCCGCGCAGTGCGCGGCAGCGTAGAAGATATCCCCGTCTATCAGATTAACGAAGCAGGCCAAGCAAGTCTTTTCGCTCCACTTGCTCTTGTTCATCCCGCGGGATCTTGGATGTCGTTAGAAGGAACAGATTGGCCACAAGGCGACGAAAATCATGGCGGCTGGTGGGATGGGTTACCCTATCCCCTCTACCAACTTCAACCACAAGGGTTTATGGGGAGGAACTTCGCCCGAGCCATTCACCAGCCTCTGGAAGTTCCCGACAATCCCCTCCAATGGAGCGATGAACACCTGATATATGTGCTCACACATAAGGGGTGCGACCTCAGTGGCAATCTGATCGTAGGCGACACGGCCTGTGAGCGTTGGCAACTGGACAAACTGAACCCACCATCACCACTCAGCGAAGTTCATTTAGAAACACGCTATATCGAGCTAGCCGAGCAAGCGCTCAGTTCTGGCAGAGCAGGATCAAGCGCCGCCGGAGAGTTTCCTAAATTCACCGCCATACGCGAACTGCCAGGCAGTGCAACCCCACATGTCATTGTAAAATTTTCCGGTGCCGACAATTCACCAGCGGTCACACGCTGGCGCGACTTATTGATATGTGAACAATTAGCGTCGGAACAGATCAACGAATGGCATGATCTGCGTGCCGCCAAAAGCCGCATCCTGCACGCTCACAACCGAATTTTTCTTGAAGTCGAACGCTTTGATCGACATGGACAGTTTGGCCGTAGCCCACTCATCAGCCTAGAAATTATCAATGCCGCCCTACTGGGCAAAGCACCTGTCAATTGGCCATCTCTCGCCGATGCGATGCACAGCCGTGGATGGTTACAAAAAAACGACCGCGACCGTGTCCATCTTCTGTGGTGGTTTGGAACACTTATCGCCAATACCGATATGCACTTTGGCAACCTCAGTTTTCGCCCATACCAAGGTACACTGCAACTTGCCCCAAGCTACGACATGCTCCCCATGCTCTATGCTCCGCTGGCCGGAGGCGAACTCCCCCTGCGTGAATTTACACCAACCCCGCCCTTGCCACGCCAGCGAGCACTATGGCTCACCGCGTGTGAAGCCGCCATTGCTTTTTGGTCAACCGCCTCGCAGGATCAGCGCATAACCGATGGATTCCGGCATATTGCGAGGGAAAACACCAACACACTCATCACGTTACGGGCACGAATGTAATTCCGGCAAGATCTTATCGAGAACGCCTTGCCTGGCGCGCAGTGTGCTGGAACCAGTGAACCCAAAAATAGTAGCGACAAATACACTTCCAGTACATTTGCCATCCATTGACTCAAAAACGTAATGACAGAATGCCTACTCTAGGCGATAAATGCCGCACAATCGGCGGAAATCAAGGCAAATGCAATAAGTGCAACCCGCGTAGTTTTCTATGATTGTCCGCAATATCGAAATAGAAGGAAGGGAATACTGATAGCTGAATTCCCAAAAAACACTACCGCTCAGTCGCACCTACTATCCCACCGTACCCATAAGGTTCAACAGTTGCTCGTGAATTCGTCCGTTGGTGGCCACAATGCCATCGGCGAACATATCATGCGTTTGGCGGCGCATATCCGTCACGCTTCCTCCGGCTTCCTGCAGAATCAGCGCACCCGCGGCAATATCCCACGGCTTCAGCCCCCATTCGTAGAACCCGTCGAGTATGCCACGTGCAACAAAACAAAGGTCTAACGAGGCGCTCCCGCAACGGCGCATTCCTTGTGTCTGCTCCAGCACGCGGTCAAGCACATCTAACATTTGGCGACGGTGGGCGGGATTGCCCGCGACGCTGTACGGAAATCCTGTTGCCAGCAAGCTTTGGCGCAAGCTATCGGTGTGGCTGATCTGAATAGCATTGCCATTCAAATATGCCCCTTGCTGCGCCACGGCGTGATAAAGTTCGTCGCTATACGGGTTGTACACAATGCCCCATTCGCCTTGACCGTCACGGTACGCGCCAACCGAGATGGCGACAAAAGGAAAATCATGGGCAAAGTTTGTCGTACCGTCGATGGGATCGATATAAATTGCTTTAGCTGGCACTTTCCCCGAAGAGATATCGGCGCTCTCTTCCGCTACAAGCGTGTAGTCGGGGAAGAGTTTTGCAAGCCCTTCTTTCAGAAAAGCTTCCACCGCGAGATCGGTGGAAGTAACCAAGTCGATTTCACCTTTATACTGAATATCTTTCGCGGTATTGATCTGTTCGCGGATGATGGCTCCGGCCTTCCAAACCAGATCAACTACTTCGACCGTAAACTGTGTTGCGTTCATAGCGTTATTATTCCTTTCGTTTTCAGAAGAGGGCGCGTCAGGAGCCCGCCAATCTCCCCCACAAAATTTTGCAATATTCCCCCGCATGCCGCAGGGCATTCGTCATATCCCATCGACGTGAATCTCTATCCTCTAACAGGTTACTAATTCCGCGTAACCCAAACCACGGTATGCTATGCGCATTGCAGACGTATCCCATCGCGCCCAGTTCCATGCTCTCGGTAATGCCATCAGGAAACGAATGATACCGCTCGCGGGCAACGCTCAACATGCCAGAACAGCTACTCACCGTCGCCCCTGGGCATGGCAACACCCGATAGTCTCCACCAAAGGGGAGATCCGGAAATTCAAAAGGGCTTTCGACGAAAGGATCACCAAAGCCAAGTGACGAAAGATGCAGGAACCCTTCTGGCGTTTGCACTCCTTCATCAATCCAATAGTCACGTGTGATTAAGGCGACATCGCCCACCCGCAAGCGACTGCCGTAGTAACCAGAAATGCCGACACCCACTACCAGCTTTGGTTGGTGCGTTCGCAGCGCTTGCAGCACGGCAAAGGTGGTGGCAACTTTGCCGACGCCACCGACTACGACCTCTGCATCACCCGGCAAAAAGGGGAGGAGCGCTTCACATTCAATATCACTGGCAATATAAATAAGGATCATGGCGAGCCTCCTTTAAAAGAAACAACCACCACCGGAAGATAACTTGACAAGGAAGCAAGATCAACCGAATCTTACGGGATACAATCGCTCACCAGAAGAGAGGACACCATGAAGCCATGTACGCTTGAGCACCTCCACCAGCTTTTTCCCGACAGCACCATTGTTGGTGATCCCGGCTGTCGCTTTGACGGGTTTACCATAGACAGTCGAAAAATCGAGATGGGCAACCTCTTTATTGCGTTGATGACTGACCGCGATGACGGCCACAACTACCTTGCGCAAGCGCAGAGTGGCGGAGCCGCGTGTGCACTTGTCAGTCGACTCCCAGAAAATAGTGAGCGGTGGACGCAAAGCGGTTTTTCTTTTCTGGTTGTCAAAGATACACTCAGCGCCCTTTCGCAGATGGCATCTACGTGGCGAAAGCGGTTTAACGGCCCCGTGATTGCCGTCACCGGTAGCTCTGGCAAAACCACAGTGTGCCGCATGATTGCAACGTGTGGCGACGATGTCAACTCAACACGCGGTAACTTCAACAATCACATCGGCTTGCCGATTTCGCTCCTCAGTTCCAATCATGATGCCGCTTTCAGCGTTTTTGAGCTTGGCATGAGCGGATTTGGTGAAATTGCAGCGCTTGGCCGTATTTTACAACCAACTATCGGCGTTATTACCAATATTGGCACCGCCCACATTGGACTCCTTGGCAGTCGGGAAGGGATCATGCAGGCCAAGCTCGAACTTGCGGCTTCTGCTCGCACGCTCATCGTTGACGGGGACGATCCCGCACTGCTGGCCGCCGCCCGTCATACAACCCGCACGGTTATTGCCACAGGTTTTGGCGCGCATAACGATGTTCGGATGAAGGATTTTTTCTCGGTAGAAGGGGGCGAATATCTCGCACAAGTTGTGCTACCCGGCGCGCTTGAAGCCGCCGCGTTTTATGTCCCTTTTGCGCAGGAGTTTCAGCAGAAAAATCTCCTGCTGGCTGCCGCCGCCTTGCATGCCGTCGGCATCCCATACGCGCAGATGTTTCACGGCTGGCGGCAATTCCAACCAGCACCACTGCGCTGGGAAGTGCACCACATCGCCGGCAACGTCTGGATTTTTGACTGCTATAATGCCAATCCCGATTCGATGAAACAAGCCGTAGCCGAACTGCTCAAGCTCCCCGCACCGCGCATCGCTATTCTTGGCGAAATGCGCGAACTGGGCAATTTTAGTGATGCGAAGCATCGGGAAGTTGCGCGCTCCGCCCACGGACTTGACTTCGTTGTGACCTACGGCGAAGGAGCACAAGTAATGGCGACAGAGCTGGGAGCAAAGGCCATTCATTGCACTTCGTACACCGAAATAGTTGCCGCCTGCGCACAATTTCATGGCGCAACCTTCTTGGTGAAAGGCTCGCGCGCCAATCAACTCGAACGGATTCTCCCGTTGATCGCTGCGTCAAATAATACCTGAAGACGCTGAGAACTCTTACCTCCAGCACACCATAGAATACTACTTGTGCATTTTTATGCTTTCTGTTATTGATATCGCGTATTATTACTAAAATGACCAAAAAGGAGTTTCTGTATGAAAAAAATGATCCCCTTTCTCGTGGCGGCCTCGGTAGCACTTCTCTTAACGGCTTGCGGCAATGACGCAAAAAAGACGCAAAGCACTAGCAGTGCGACTCCCGCTGCTGCAGCCGTAACAACGGCAGCTCCTGTAACTCAAGAAACTGTGAAGGAAGAGCCTGCTCCTGCTGGTGCCGAAGACGCTCGTGAAATCATTTTAACATTTACACCCGAAACAATTGAGCCGAACGAAATCACTATGAAAGCTGGCGAAAAAATCCTCTTTGTTATCACAAATACGGATGACGAAGGGGAGCATAACTTCCTTTCTGCCGAAGCAGAGCTACCAGAAATTCTCGTAAATCCGGAAGCAACCGTCAAGCGTGTCTGGACGGCTCCAACCACCCCCGGCACCTATGGTGCTATGTGCACGATTCATCCATGGATTAAAATGACCTTTGTTGTTGAATAAGCATGCACGTATTTTTTGTAAACCGCTCATGGGCACTTGTGGCACTTCTTCTGCTGTTGGTTTTGAGCGGGTGTGAACGCAAAGAAGTTGTGCGTAGCGATGCGGGTTTGACTGCACTTACTCCTGTCAATGTGGTGCCCATTACCGCCGTTGAGCGGCTGTATGTTACTGCGATGAACGAAGACAAAGTCGTAGCGATTGATCTGGCTCGCGGTACTGTTGTTTCAGAACAGCGCGTTGGCAGCAAGCCCTATGGGTTGGCGGTTGATCGCCCACGCAACCAGCTGTTAGTGGTATGCGCTTTGGGGCACGAAGTATGGTTCCTTGATCTCGATTCGTTTGCGGTACTGGGCACGGCCAAAGTCGGTCGCGTCCCGGGGATGGTCACGGTTGATGAATCGAAAGCGCACGCCTATGTCAGCAATACCAAAGGGGATGCTTTTTCCATTCTGGATGTAGTTGCTCGGCAAGAAATAGCGCAGATCGAGACAGGCAAAGCGCCCTATAATGTGGAGATCTTGAGTAATAATCGCTTAGCCGTGCTGAATCACGACGCCGCAACGTTGACGCTGGTCGATTTGGATGCGCACATTGTTATCGAAACCTATGAAGCCGTACCGAAGTCAGCAGGACTCGCTTTGCATCCCAACGGGACGATACTGTATAGCGGCGGTCATGGCTCTCAGGATGATGCCACCGAAATTTTGGTGCATGATTTGGTGCAGGGCAAGAATATCGGAAAGATTCACACTGGCGATATGCCAGCTTCGATGAGCATTTCAAACAACGCCCTTCATGTGGTGTTGCATGATTCAGAACGCCTCGTCAGCTACGCATTAACAGAGGGATATCCAGAGATCAGCCGTCTAACGACTGGCAAATACCCTTTTGCCGTAATACCGATTCTCTCCAACGAAAATCGGGTTGCCGTAACCAATATGGATTCAGATTTAGTGCAGGTTTTTGATATTGCGGCAGGCAAAGAAGTACAGAGTATTCCTGTTGTTGGCGGCCCAGTGGGTGCTGTGTATTATATAAAACAAAGTGGGAGCAGGGAATGAAAGAATCGCCTGTATGGAATGTGCTTTGCTGGATACCGCTGATCCTCGGTATCGTTGTTATCCTAACACCAGAATTGTTGGTTCCCGTCTGTACTGATTTTGTTGAAATGAAAAGTGGCGCACTCCGTCCCATGCGCTGCGCTTACAGCGCGAAGGCAGAAATACTGCTGGGCGGGCTGCTCACGACTGTTGGGCTTTTGCTGGTTTTACGGCGCCAGTTCGCAGCGGTACTTGGACTGGTTGTAGCAGCAATCGGTGTGTGTATTCTTGTCGCTCCCCAGTCATGGGTCATTGGTGTGTGCATGAGCAAAACAATGCCGTGTCGCGATACGGAGATATGGCTGATTGCGGAAGGAGTGCTCGCTATAGTTGTTGGCTTGCTGCTCTGGTGGCGTTTCCGGAAAATTCTGGCAGGAGCGTAATCTACATGTTCCTGCTCGTCTGGCGCAACTTTACCCGTCGCCCACAACAGTCGCTGATCACGGTGCTGGTTGTGACCTTTGCCATTGCTATGTTTGTTGTGGCGCACCTTGTATTTTCGCTCTTACAGCAAAGCGTAAGCCTCGCGTCGGAACGGCTTGGGGCTGATGTCATTGTGTTTCCGCAGGGAATGGGCGTAACGCCACAACAGACGATTTTCACCGCTGAGCCAGTGAATGTGTATATGCACCGGGATTTGGTTGAGCACATTGCGCAATTACCACATGTCAAACGAGTAACACCGCAGTTTTTCACGCAATCGTTGGACGAAAGTTGCTGTGATCTGCGCGAAGCCAAGCGCTTGATTGGCTACGATCCGGCGAGCGACTTTATCGTTCATCCATGGCTGAAAAATCAGGATATCCAAAAGCTGGCCGATGACCAAATCTTAATCGGCGGCGTGGTAAAACCGTTCTTTGGCAATCGCGCCATCATTCTTGATGGCATTTTTACGGTGGCAGGAAAGTTAGAACTCACCGGAACCGGCATGGACGATACGGTATTTCTTCCAATTGATGTCGCCCGCCGTTTAGCGAAAGAAAGCCCCTATTTGCAAGGACTTTGGAAAGAATATCCGCCCGAAGCGCTGGTTTCAGTCGTCATGCTACAAACTGAACCGGGTTCGCTACCACTGCTTGTGGCGCGCGAAATTAATAATTCTGGGTTGCCGGTTCAGGCAGTCGCTGCGGGGGAAATTATCCGTGGCATGCGGCAACAGATGCATTCGTTTGCCATTGTCTTCGTGTGGATTTGGGGCGGAATTGCGTTGAGCACCGGAATTGCTTTACTGGGGCGCTTCCTTGCTCTTGCGCGTGAACGGAAACGGGAAATCGGTGTCATCCGCGCGCTCGGAGGCCAACGCAGCGATGTATTATTGCTGATTGCTGGCGAAGTGACATGCACCATCATCACCGGTTGGTTGTTAGGGTCGCTCCTTGGCACAGCAGGTGCACTCTATGCACTGGAATGGCTCAAAGGGGCGTTGGTGATTCCACCATGGCATGTTGATGCCATGACAGTACTTGGCAGTAGTGGTGCAGGATTAGTCATGGCGGTAGGAATTGGTGCATTGAGCGCGCTGTATCCTGCATGGAGGGCATCACGGCTCGATCCACAAGAAGCCATTTCACGTGGTGATCTCGATTAAGAACGACCGGACAGAGGAGAACGTATGAGTATATGCCAGTTGACAGAAGTCGTGAAAGAGTACCGTGGCGACGAACAGGTGCGCCCAGTTGCTGGTATCAATCTGACTATTCAAGCTGGTGATTTTATTGCGATAGAAGGTCCTTCTGGAACCGGAAAAAGCACACTTCTCTACGTGATGGGGGGGTTACTGCGCGCTACATCGGGAGAAGTAGCCTTGGCCAAACAGGCACTTTCTCCCCTTGGCGAACGGGAACTAACACGATTGCGAGCCTCCCATGTCGGCTTTATCTTTCAGGAGGCCAACCTGCTTCCAGCTCTGACCGTACTTGAAAACGTTCTTTTTACCCATACACTGCGTTATGGAAAACGCCCTTCTGCCCTGCAGCGCACCCAAGCGCAACAGCTTCTCGAAGCAGTTGGTTTGTCAGAACGGCTTCATTTTCTACCGCATGCACTTAGCGTCGGCCAAAGGCGCCGTGTTGCCATTGCACGGGCGCTCGCGCAGGATGTTCCGCTTGTGATTGCAGATGAACCGACGAATGACCTCGACCCCTCGTGGGCAGAAAAAGTCATGCAATTGCTCCGTTCCGAAGTGGAGCGCGGCAAAGCTGTTGTTATGGTGACCCACCACCATTGCTGGGCAGAGTGGGCTACCCGCCGCTATCGGATGGATCAAGGCTTGCTACAGGAAAGTTAATTTGCAGTGCTCATTGACACCGCTTTGCGTGTTGCGCACATCAAAACGCTGTTTGCTTCTCCTGAAGATACGTTCCATTTTATAAACCTATTCTATATTCACTATTACACACATTACCCTCTACAAAGCATAACTTATTCCATCTAAAATCAATTCCAACATTCATTGCCAATTAGCCATTCAATTTAAATAAAAATAATTCTCACTCGCACTAAAAATCACTTGATATCTCCTTATGCCTCTGATAGAAATCGTAACAGATACTATTATCGAAAAGAGTGAAGGGAGGTGAAGAGATGCGTAATTGGTTTTTGTTTTCGGTTCTGCTTGCGCTTTTGATCACGATTACAGCTTGTGGGAGTGACAAGGAGAAAAGTAGCGCTACTGCCAGCACCGCCGCTGCCAGCAGTCCGACTGCTGCGGTGGAGTACACAAAGGACGAGCCGATTCCAGCGGGTGCTGAAGATGCTCGCGTGATTGAGCTCGACTTTACGCCGGAAACGATTTTACCGAACACGGTCAACATTAAGGCGGGTGAAAAGATTTTGTTTGTTATCAAAAACACGGACGAAGATGGCGAACACAACTTCCTTTCCTCGACAGCCGACTTACCTGAGATTCTGGTATACGGCGGGCAGACCGTACGCCGACTGTGGACGGCTCCGGGTGAGCCCGGAGTGCATGAGCCGCTTTGCACGCTCCATCCATGGATTAAAATGACGTTTATTGTTGAGTAACAAATTTTTTTAGGGAGAGGTAGAGTATGAACTTCAAGAAGAAAAGCATCATTTCCTGCATCGTCGGTCTTTCATTGATCATGGGAGCAACATCAGTTGCCGCGAATCAGAATCTTGACCCCAAAAAAGTATTCCAACCACTCGGTGAAATGCCAATTCCAGCAGATAACCCCCAAACTCCTGAAAAAATTGAACTCGGAAAACTGCTTTACTTCGACACCCGCCTTTCCGGCGACGGAACATTAAGCTGCGCCAGCTGTCACGAACCAACCAAAGGGTGGAGCGATGCTCGCAGAACGTTCCTTGGCTTTAAAGGACACAGAGGGGCGCGCAATTCACCTACCATCATTAACTCTGGCTACTACAGCCTGCAATTCTGGGATGGCCGGATGAAAACCCTTGAGCAGCAAGCTCTTGGCCCGATTCAAGATCCAGGCGAAATGAACCAGAAACTCGACGTTCTGGTTGATAGCCTGAAAGCTGTTCCAGCCTATGTTGAGCGTTTTAATACAGTATTCGGTGAAAACAGTATCAACCCCGAGAACATTGGTAAAGCTATCGCTTCTTTCGAGCGCACCATCGTAATTACCGATACCGCCTTTGATCGCTACCTAAAAGGGGACGATAAAGCGCTGAACGACGTGGAAAAGCGTGGCATGCAACTCTTTGCTGGCAAAGCAAGCTGCATTAGCTGCCATAATGGTTCAAGTCTGACCGACAATAACTTCCACAATATCGGCATCAAAGATGAAGACAAAGGCCGCGCTGGCTTCACTGGCAACCCAGAAGACCTCGGGAAAATCAAAACCGCTGCTCTTCGTGGCATCACACACACCGCGCCATACATGCATGCCGGTTCATTGAGAACGATAGAAGATGTGGTTGAGTTCAAAAATAAAGGTGGCGACGGTCATCCGAACACCAGCCCACTGGTACGTCCGCTGAACCTGAGCGACAAAGAAAAAGGGGAACTCGTAGCATTCCTCAAGTCCCTTGGTGGTACGCTGCCAATAGTTGAAAAGCCTGAATTGCCATAATTGTGGCTCTGGTTTACTGATGAAAGTCGCTCCCGTACTGGGGGCGACTTTTTTTCAGAGTTGGGTTTTATACGGAAGGTGGTACCAAGATGAAGCGACTGTTCGCCTCTTTTTTTAGCCTCATTTTATTTTTAGGAATCATTGCTCTTCCAGCTTCGGCGCAAGATACGGCCGATCTGGTCGTCATCGAGATTCATGCCAGTCAATTTGAATATAAACCCAGTGTTGTCAAAGTTCGCGAAGGCGATCGAGTACAAATAAAACTGATTGCCGAAGATGTGACTCACGGCCTCTATATTGACGAATACGATGTAAGCGTGCAGGATTCGCCAAAAGATCGACAGATAGGCACGGTTGAATTCGTTGCCGATAAGGTCGGTAATTTTACCTTCCGCTGCAACGTGGTTTGTGGCCCAATGCACCCCTTCATGGTCGGCACGCTCGTGGTAGAGCCGGGGTTTGTTGCTCCGACCGCGTTGCTGGTCACGATTGCGATCGGACTTGGCAGCCTGCTCTATATTTTCCTGAAGCGTAAAACCTATTTTGCGCAGGTCACGGCGGCACAGGCCGAGCCTCCAATTGACCTGACGTCGCGCTTTCCGTGGCTGCTGGCTTTGCTCAAGCAGCGCTCTTTGCAGTATATCCTCATGGTCGTCAACGTATTTTTCTTTGCCATTATTCTCTATGCCGCGTTTGCCGGAACTCATGTCGGCAACGCCAACTTCTCGTTGATTTTTGTCTGGATTGTCTGGTGGGCGGCGCTGATTCTGATCCTTCTGCCGCTTGGCGGACGCCTGTGGTGTACCATGTGTCCACTGCCTGCTCCCGGTGAGTGGATTGACCATAAGGCATTTGTAGATAAGGGGAGCGAGCAACCACTGACGAACGCCAAATGGCCAAAGCGGCTGAAGAATATCTGGTTGCAAAACTGGTCGTTCTTATTAGTTGCGCTTTTAAGTGGTATCATCCTCACCCGTCCTGTCGTGACGGGAGTAGTACTGTCACTGTTTATCGTATTGGCCATCGTCTTTTCGCTCATTTACGGCAGACGGATTTTCTGCCGCTACCTTTGCCCGGTCGGGGGATTCATCGGCCTCTATTCACTGCTTGCGCCACTGGGTGTGCGCGTGGGTGACAAAGCCGTGTGTAAAGGGCACCGCGAAAAAGAGTGCATTGTCGGTAGCGAAAAAGGGTATGGCTGTCCGTGGATGGAAGCACCGTGGAATATCGAACGTAATGCCTACTGCGGACTGTGCACCGAATGCTTTAAGACCTGCTCAAAAAATAACATCCGCCTCGTTTGGCAGAAGTTCGGTAGCGACTTGTTGGTAAGCAAAGGGAAAAGCATGGACGAAGCCTACAAAGCCTTCATCATGCTTTCGTGTGCACTCGCCTATTCCGTTATCTTCCAAAGTTCGTGGGGTTCTGTCAAGCAATGGGCAAACCTGAGCATGCCGGGATTTGCTTGGTACGCGGGTGGTTTCCTGGCGCTGAATCTGATTGTGGTGCCGATCCTATTTGCCATTGCCGTCTGGATCGGTAAAGGGTTAGCCGATCGCAAACTCTCATCGCTGGGGAATATTTTCTATCCGGTAGTGCAGCTCGCTATCATCACCAAAGGGCTAATCTTTGGCAGTAAGGAAAAAGAAGCGGAAGCTGCGCCAATAGAGGAAAATAAAGATCCAATCCCTTTTGGCGACCTGTTTGTCACCATGACATATGTTCTGGTACCGCTGGGACTGGCCTGCTGGATGGCATTCAGCGTATCGTTCCTCTTTATTAACGGCATTTACATTTTGCACGTTATTTCCGACCCCTTCGGCTGGGGCTGGGATCTGTTCGGCACCAAGGGAATCGAATGGAAGCCGGTTGGCACATCATTCTATCCGTACATTCAGGCGGCTATCCTCTTTGTCGGACTGCTTTTCTCCAATACCATCGGAGCGAAACTACTGGCAAAATATGACGTCAGCGGTGGGCAGAAGGTGGCGATTCTATTGCCGGTAACGGCCTTCTTGACGCTGGTCACCAGCCTGTTTATCTGGCTGTTCATGTAAGTGCAGAAAGCGAGGGGACAATGAGATCATTCAAAGAAATACTTGCTGCACTGGTCGTGATTGCCATGGTTATCGGCCTGCCGATCGGCTTCACGCTGGCAAAAAACATTGGCAAGGAACCAAACACCATCGACATTATCATCCGTGCGGCGGAAGATGGCGGTTTTTCGCCAAACCGAGTCGTTGTCAAACAGGGCGAACCTGTGCGCTTGCGCCTCATCAGCGAAGATGTTACCCACGGCTTTATTATCGGCGAACTGGGTGTTGACGCGGGCAAAATCCTGCCCGGTAAAATGAAAACCATTGAGTTTACCCCGAAACGCAAAGGGGAATTCGGCTTTGTGTGCAGCGTTATCTGTAGTCCGCTACATACGCGCTTGCGTGGAACTTTAGTTGTTGAATAGAAAAAAAATCCCCCGCGTGCCACGCGGGGGATTTTTTGTTTTTTAACAGAGTAGAATTACCCCGCTAAGGTAAATTTGACATAGACCGTGCGATCAACTTCAATCGCGGGCGTGCGGTCTTCGGCAACTCCCACGCGCATTTGCCAGCAGTCGGCATGATGGATAACTTCAACGTGCTTACGGCGCGGGGTCATTTCACTGAAGGCTCGCTTGACACTGTTTTCTTCGGCGGTCATTTCCGTACCAAGAATCACTTCCCACTGTCCGCGCGTCAGGCGCAGATCGAGCGCCCCATTACTGACACCACGCCGTTCATACGTGTGCACTGCACCCAGCCGTACCCCTTGCAACAGTTCCCATGAAGTTCCAACACTTTGGCGCGTCACTTCTTTTTGATTTGGATCGTACAACGAGTGCCAATCAACGCGAAAGCGGCCAATCCCCAACACAATGCCGTTCAGGATTTCGCCTGAATTATTGTTGCCAAATTCTGTTGGGGAAAATGGTTGCCCAATATGGTGCTCCGCGTACCAATTGGTTCCGGTGAGTCGGTTGACCAGCCGCGGCGTAAAGCGATGCTCATGCTGTGCCAGCAAGGTATCGAACAGTGGCTGAGCGGCCGTTACGCTAGAATCTTGACGGTAATCGGCGTCAAATTCTAATCCGATGCTGTGGCGCGCCCACCCGTGATCGGCGTACAAACGGGCGCTGTTCCAGCGCACTTGCACAAAGGGGAGCAGATAACTGATTGTCTCATCGCCTTCAGCTCGCCAAAGTGGTTTTTCATTGAGAGCGTTCAGTGTGGTTCCGTCCTGCGGCTTCCACGTTTCTCCTTGCAAACCCACTTGCCACTCCATTCCCCAATAGCGCGTGGCCAGTGGCCGGTGGAGCGTCAGGGTGGCACGACTAAAATCAATCGCGTCATAGTCAGAATTACGGCTGCTGTAGCGCAAACGGTTGCCGTCAGTCGTAAACGGAAGTGTCGATTCGCGAAGCCGATAGGAACCAGCATCCAGCGATCCAGAAAGCTGCCAGTCGCTACCCCAGCGTTCCAGAAATGCCGCGCCATAGGGGGCGGTCGTCAGCCGATTATCGCGGTGCTGCGTGGCTTCATGAATCCACGTCTGCTGGCTCTGCCCACGCACAAACGCACTCCACGCCTCTCCCTGATAACCAACACTGGCCAGCGTTTCACTGCGGCCAGCATCGCGCAACCACTCTGGGCCGGACTCATCGTTATAATCATGCGCAAAATCGCGATCAGAAGCCGCATCGTAGCGACCATCAACCATCCACGCATCACGCCGCAATTGATATTCACCGTACGTGCGATAGCGGTGCGGATCGTCGGACTTGGTCTTGCTTTCCTGAATGAAGCGGTGATTCAGTGCGAGCGCGCCAAAGCCATCATCAGCCTGACGATATTCGCCGCCCAGCATCACACCAGTGCGGGTGTACACGTTCGCAAAAATTGAAATATCGCGCGCATCGCCAAATGGATGAAAGTACGTCATTTCCAATCCAGTTCCATTATTCGAACTGCTCGTCAATGCCGGAATCAAGATCCCCGCTTCGCGCTGATTTTTGACGGGATAGACCAAATAGGGAAAATACCAAACGGGAACATTGCGGATGCGAAACGTCACATCGCGAGCGACCAAATAACGCCCTTGCGTCACTTCAGCCTGCCCCGCACGAAATTGCCAATCGGGGCAATCACCAGCACAGGTGGTGAAAGTTCCCGATTCGAGTTGATAACTCAGCGCTCCGGTGCGACGCAGGCTGGTGGCTGAAAAGCGGTAGGTATCATCGTGAACGATTTGGGCGTTCGTTGCTTCGCCAAGTCCGCTGTCTAAAGAATATTCAATCTGCTCCGTCGTAATGCGACTTCCGACACTGTCGACGGTAACATTGCCGCGAAAAACGATAAGCCGTTCCTGTTCAAAATATTCGGCACGATCCGCACGAATACGATACTCTTCATTTTCTAACGTGACATTTCCCGTCGCAATCATCTGCTCGGTTGCCGGATTGCGCGTTACCGCGTCGGCCATCAACGCCGCCGAAGTCGTACATTGATCGGCATACGCCATATGGCTCGCAAGAAGGGTGGAACAAAGCGCCAGAGAGCGCAAGCGTGCTGACAAAAAGTGCCGAATCACGCCTCCTCCAGCAGTGGCAGGATTTGTCCAAGCAGATAAATCGATCCGGTGACCACGACCGAAAACGGGCTTTTTCCGGTGATAAAATTATTGAGCGCTTTCACAGAAGGGCCAACCCCCCGCGCCATAAATATTTTTTCGTGCCCGCAATTATTACGCAACGCAAAAAGCTCGTCCGAAGTACGGCTACGCGGATTACTGATCGGCGTCAGAATCACCACATCAAAGCATTTCCAAAAGTCACAGACGGTTTTATCCAGCTCCTTATCGCGCAGCAGCGTTGTGACTAAGATGCTCCGCTGATTATGGCGTGCGATAAACTCCTTCACGTGCGGCTGAATAACTTCTATCGCGGGCGAGTTATGCGCCGCATCCAGCAGTAATGGGCGATTTTTGTACGTCCGTTCCTGCATACGACACGGGACACGAACGGCCGCCATCTGGCGCAATATTGCCGGATCGACAACCCCAAGGTACCGCATAAAGGCAACGGCATGGCGAAAATTTGCTTCAAGGAAAGGATAGCTCAGCGCATCGTGCACATCTGGCGCAATATCTTCGCCGCGCGAGTCTATATGGGTAGCACTATTTTTCTTCAGCGCCTCCGCCAGTGGTTTTTCCCATCCAGTGGCATCGCCGGTAATTAACACCGTTCCTGGCTTGACAATTGCTAGTTTTTCCGCCGCGATCTCCTCTGCCGTATTGCCAAGAATCTGCGTATGTTCCAGGCCGATAGTGGTTACCACCGACCACTCATTCGGGTGGACATTCGTCGAATCGAGTCGCCCACCAAGGCCAACTTCTATCACCGCATACTCGCATTGCTGATCGGCGAACCAACGAGCGCAAACAACCGTCATAATCTCAAAAAAAGTCAGCTCAAGGTTATGCCTGCGGCAGGTCGTCACCGTCGAGTCGATATACTCCTTTAATAGAGCGACATCTATATCTTTCCCATCCAAATTGATTCGTTCCGCAAGCGAAACCAGATGTGGCGAAGAAAAAAGTCCCGTGCGAAATCCCGCTCCACGGAGCCCAGCGGCAATATACGCCGCCGTGGTTCCTTTACCATTACTTCCGGCAACCAAGATCGAACGATAGCGCCGATGCGGATTGCCAAAGATTTCCATGGCCAATACTGTATTTTCAAGCCCAAGTTTAATCGTATGTTGCGTCTGTCGCAGCAGGTCTTCAAGGTAGCGTTCCATTAGCCTCTCCCATTGATCTGAAACTTTGCGTACTGTAGCATATTTTTTTTCTTGAAGGCTATGAATACCGGAACGGCTGGCACGGTTTCCAGATCAAAATATTTCACCGGATACTCCCACCTGTACCGGATAAAAACCTTGATGCGCAGCTATCCGAGTGCTAGAAATGCCCGCAGCAACGCCCAATTTCACCAAACGAGGTTACCATGAAAATTCTCCTGCTCGGCATCGGCAATGTCCTCTTTGGTGACGAAGGGGTGGGCGTACATTTGGCTACGCTCATGATTACCAACTATCGCTACGATGGACCACATCAAGTAGATATTCTTGATGGTGGCACACTGGCGCACCACTTGATTCCCACCATCGCCGCGTACGATCATGTTGTCATTCTTGACACCGTAGACGTGGCGAACAGTGCCGTTGGCGAGGTCTATTTTTTTGATTATGCCGTTATCCCCGACGCCATCCGCTGGCAGGGGAGTGCCCACGAAGTGGAAATGCTGCACACCCTCACCATGATGGATATGGCGGGCGACCGGCCAACCACATTCATTTTGGGAGTTGTCCCTGAAGTGATTGCCGAAACCTCTTTTGTTATGACACCTGCCGTATTGCACGGCGCAGCCGTTATGGAGAAAAAACTTCTGGCACATTTGCACGGTTTAGGCGTCCAAACCACACGCATTGCCGAAAAAACACTAACCGAATTGGCACAAAAAAGCTGCCAACCTTCGCTGGAGACATCACGATGAACCATACACTCCTCTTTACCTTTGAAAATTGTGCGGATACCGGAATTATTGAACGCTTTTTGCAACGCTGCATGAGCGCCGCACCCACTCTGGAAACACAGCTTGTCCGTCGCCAGACACAAACACTGCTCTTTGCACGTGGCACCGCCGAAGCGCTCGGTCAATTTGGCGAAGTCTTGGCGCTCGAAATCCCGACATCGCTTTTTTTGAGTGAAGCGAACGTCACTATCGCAACCGAGTGGCCCGCTGAAAACGAACAGTGGAACCTACCAAACATACCACTCAATATTCCACCGTGCGCCCATTGTGTTGCGAATGTAAACGATCCGCACAGCCACGCATATACCAATCCGTTTCATTTCTGCCCCTGTTGTGGGTACACAAAGAGCCTTGCGCCACAACCACGGACTCTGGAATGGCATGAACCAAACGGCGTCGGCACCGTGGCGCATGCGAGCGAAGAATTCCCCCTCCTTTTTCAACAATGCGTGGAAACCTTGCGTCAGGGAGAATCAGTCGCGGTGCACACATTCAGTGGCTGGCAGGAAGTCGCAATGATTGACGCCCAAAGTGCTCGGAATCGTCGCGGCGCAACCCTTATTTTTGCCGATCTCAGTGGGATATCGCGTTGGACACACGCCACCCCAGAAGAAGAAAAACTCTGCGCTACCATCGAAAAACCTGCCCTCTTTGTCCCC
Source organism: Chrysiogenes arsenatis DSM 11915 (assembly GCF_000469585.1). NCBI lineage: Bacteria > Pseudomonadati > Chrysiogenota > Chrysiogenia > Chrysiogenales > Chrysiogenaceae > Chrysiogenes > Chrysiogenes arsenatis. The sequence continues at coordinate 74,269 of NZ_AWNK01000010.1, read as the reverse complement.
GTCCGCGAAGCACTCCGCCAACGCACACACAGCGATTGGGGCGGTATATGGTGCGCCTTACCCGACGACCTAATGCTTTTTTTGATAGCACAACCGCTAGCCGATGCTGAATCGCTGCCACTGGTGACATGGCCATGCGATGATCCAGAAAATGCCAGCTATCGGCTGAGTTTCAGCGGCGAACTCTTTCAGCCGGAACAGCGGCCACGCATAGCCTGCACCGACAGCACACTACGTATTCGCGACGGCCAGCGGTCGCTCGACCTCCATGCGCTGCCGCACAACGAAGTGGCCGGAACGATCGTCTGTCACGCTCCACTCGGGAGTGAAGCGTTAGCACTCTACCAAATCGGCCATGATGGGCAGCAAACAGCCGTGCCGTGCGCCATCGACCAAACGCAAACTGTCGCCGGACTGGTGCAGAGCATTGCCACGCTCGACGAAGGTGCCGCGCGTCTTTTAGAAACTTTTCGCGCTACTTATCCCGAAATTTGGCAACATCTGAGCCACGATCACACCCCGCTGCACCTTGGCAGTGTCTGGCACGTCTGGGGCGTTGCCAGCCGCATTCTCGGACAAGGAAATGCCCAAAATACGCTCGATGACGATGCCGCCGAACTTGAATCCATCGCCCTCCAGCAACCCTTTGCCAAAGGGCTGCGCTTGCAGTACGGTGCGCCGCAGGGCACATCATTCGAGGCACTGTTCGATCCCCGTTGGCTGCTGCGTTCCGTCATCAGCTATCGCATGGCGGGCGCTTCGCCAGCGGCTATTGCTTTTGGTTGCATTGAAAGCTTTGCAGACTTTACCGCCCATGCTGTTGCCAGCCAGCTTGCCGACGCTTCGCAAACGCTGACTCCCGTGTTAACCGGAGGGATTTGGACAAATCGGATACTTGCCATGCAAGTAGGCCGAATAGGTTTCTGGAAATAACACAATTAACAATTGACACAAATCCATTCAATTCTCATATTTATACTGGGTGTAGCGCATGAGAAATGAACGGGGAGGATTCCATGAAATTTAAAGCCATACCAATCCATCCACTCTACGAATACCGCATCACGCGCAATATGACACAGGCTGATCTTTCCGACCTGCTACACGTTTCGCGCGCCCATATCAGCGCTATTGAACGGGGCATTCACTACCCTTCGCTCAAACTCGCGCAGGTGATAGAGCAGGTGACTTCCGGCTTTGTTTCTGCTGAAGCCTGCTTCGCCTTTGCTGATGCCATGAACGCAAAACCATCGAAACGCTAATATGCTTGCTCACCTCAAAGGAATCCGCCTTCACTTTACCGGTACGGTGCAGGGGGTCGGATTCCGCCCCGCCATCGCCAGGCTCGCCAAAGAACTCCGACTTGATGGAGAAGTCCGCAACACTGCTACCGGCGTTACCGCCGAACTCCACGGCCTGAGCAGCGCCATCGAACAATTCCTCACCTCGCTCCCCACCGCACTCCCCGCCATGGCGCATATTGCCACACAACAGCACAATGAGATTCCCTATCAAATACAGCAGGGTTTTCACATCAATCTCACCGAGCACAGCGCCCACCACATAACCGTCTCCGTGCCGCCCGACATTGCCCTGTGCGATGAGTGTGTCACCGAAATGCACGATCCCCGCAACCGCCGCTACCGCTATCCGTTTATCAACTGCACCAATTGCGGGCCGCGCTACTCGATCCTGCACACTTTACCGTATGACCGCCCCGCAACATCGATGGCACCGTTTTCGATGTGTCCGGCGTGTGCCGCGGAATATCACGACCCCGCCAATCGCCGCTTTCACGCCCAGCCCGTGAGCTGTTTTGCCTGCGGTCCGCGCCTTTGGTTGCGCGATAGCACGGGCCAGGAGTGCGCCACTGGCGAAAACGCCCTGCACCAAGCCGCCGCATGGATTCAGCGTGGTGGCATCATCGCTTTGCGCGGCCTTGGCGGCTATCACCTGATTTGCGATGCCACCAATGACTATGCCGTGGCAACCTTGCGCCAGCGCAAACGCCGTCCGACCAAACCGTTTGCCGTCATGTTTCCCACTATTGATCAGCTGAATGCGTACCTTCAGCCCACGCCGGAAGAGCGGCGGCAGCTGCAACACCCCGCCCACCCTATCGTGCTGATCACCACACGCCATGACGACGGCGCCCAGCAACTCAGCTCGCACGTCGCCCCCGACCTGCCGTGGATCGGGGCATTTCTCCCCTACACGCCACTCCACATGCTCTTACTGGAACAACTGGGTACACCGATTATCGCGACATCCGCTAACATTGCCGACGAACCGATCATCACCGAATTTGACACGCTCGCTCGCCATCTGACAGGCGTGTACGACGCCGTCCTCGACCACGACCGCGAAATCGTCAACGGCTGCGACGACAGCGTGATTGCCGTCATTGGCGACCGCCCGCTGCCCGTGCGCAAAGGGCGCGGCATGGCGCCCCATCCCACCCGCCTACCCATCCCACTCGCCGTGCCAACGCTGGCTGTTGGCGGGCAGCAGAAAAACACCATCGCCATCGGTTGGGACGATCAGGCCATTCTCAGCCCGCATATCGGCGACCTTGACACGCTGGAAAGCTTTGCCACGTTTGACAGAATGCGCGAAACACTCTACCGCCTCTACCGCTTTGAACCGCAGCAGATCACATGCGACCTGCACCCCAACTACGACACCACGCGCTGGGCGACCCAGCAAGGGCTGCCACTCGTGCGCGTGCAGCATCACCACGCACACATTCTGGCCGTTATGGCAGAATACCAACTGAACGAACCCGTGCTGGGACTGGCGTGGGATGGCACCGGCTATGGCAGCGATGGCATGATCTGGGGCAGCGAAGTGCTACGCGTCGACCCCCAAGGATTTCAACGACTCGCCCATCTGCGACCATTCCCACTCCCCGGCGGCGAAAAATGTGCGCGTGAACCGCGCCGCAGTGCATTAGGTATGCTCTGCGAAATATTCGGTGCCGCCGCTATCCCAACCGATGATCGCGCGCTTGCCACCTTCACGCCGCAGGAAATTCACCTTCTTGCGGGGCTGGCCAGCAAACCCACCACCATCCGCACCACATCGATGGGACGGCTTTTTGATATCGCCGCCAGCCTCCTTGGCCTGTGTCACATTGCGCGGCACGACGCCGACGCCCCGATGCGACTCGAAGCCCACTTCGACCCCAATCTACACGTAAAACCTTACCCCATGCCAATCGACGGTATGCTGATCGACCCACGCCCCATGGCGCGCGCGCTGATGCTGGAACAAAACCCCACCGTAGGAGCCACGCGGTTTTTCCACACCTTGGCGAAACTGATCGTCACCCTTGCCCGCCAAGAAGGGCTTCCAGTCGTGCTTTGTGGTGGCGTTTTTCAAAATCGCGTGTTGTGCACGTTGGCGTTGGAAGCACTGCGGGAAACCGGCCTGCCAATCTACCTCCCGCGCATCTATCCGCCCAACGATGGCGCGCTGGCACTGGGGCAATTGCTGGCAGCGGCACAGGGAATTCAAGAAAAACGATAACCTGATTGAAAATGCAAGGAGGGATTAACCATGAAGCCGACCGACAAAACTCCAGCAAACAGCTTCGACAAACCGGGCGACTACCCACACCTACTGACCGAGATCAAACAGCGCATCCGCTCCGCCCAATACGAAGCCCTCAAGGCGGTCAACAAGCAACTGGTCGGCCTCTATTGGGACATTGGGCAGATGATCGTCGAACGGCAGAATGCTGAAGGTTGGGGTAAATCCGTGGTGGAGCTGCTCGCCGTCGACTTACAGACGGAGTTCCCCGGTATAGGTGGCTTTTCAGCTTCCAACCTCTGGCGGATGAAAGCATTTTTCGAAACCTACTCTGTACGAGAAAAACTCGCACCACTGGTGCGAGAAATTGGTTGGAGCCACAACCTTGCCATTAACGACAAATGCGCTCTACCATGTTTCTTGTTGATAAAATAGGGAGGTGCAGGATATAATTTTCTGAGTTATGATTGATTCGCAATTCATGCCGCCTCAAAAATCATAAGGAGGAAAAATGTCTAACACAGGCGAAAAACCAGGACTAGGGACATATACTTGCGATAATTGCGGGCAGGTTGTTGTGCTAAATGACAAGACGGATACATTGCCACCCTGCCCACGGTGTCAAAAAACAAAATATACTCCCTAGTTTTAAACAACTTATGGCATATAGCGAAGTGTAGCTTAAATATTGGCGTATCGTTTGGGGTAGAGGTTCGCTTTACACTTTCAATAGTAAAGGAGACCATTATGACTAACTCATTCGTACGTGCTTGGCTTGGGGTTGTGGCGTCTCTGGAGTGCTTGGTAGCAAACCTCTACCCAAACAAGATACGCAGTATTAATTGGCAAACTTCGCTTACATAAGAGCATACGCCACGAATAGGGGGTTCGATTCCCCCGCTCCACCAACTCGTTCACATGGTAAGGGATCCACCGAACTTGAGTATCCTTGCCTGTGGATTCCTCCACCCCCCCCCAACCCCACACCCAAATTGAATTCAAAGTTGACATGATTCGCTAATGGTTTATCATACGTAGCCATTATGTTTGGAGTGTCGCTCAGCTTGGCAGAGCCCACTGTTCGGGATAGTCAACCAATTTTCCCGCTCCAACCATTTTGCATTGCGTTTTGCTGGCACGAGTCCGTGCCTTTTTCTATTTTTAACCAGACAAGGATTCTACTGTGCAAAGTATCATTGCAAATGAAGTCGCCCGCCGCCGCACGTTTGGCATTATTTCACACCCGGACGCCGGAAAAACCACACTGACCGAAAAGCTGCTGCTTTTTGGCGGCGCGATTCAGATGGCGGGAACGGTCAAGTCGCGCAAGTCAGATCGTCACGCCACCAGCGATTGGATGAAGATTGAACAGGAGCGCGGGATTTCGGTGACGTCGTCGGTGATGAAATTTGACTACCGCGATTTTGAAGTCAACTTGCTTGATACCCCCGGCCACCAAGACTTTTCTGAAGATACCTACCGCGTTCTTTCGGCGGTTGATAGCGCCATGATGGTGATTGACAGCGGGAAAGGGGTTGAACCGCAGACGGAAAAGTTGATGGAAGTGTGCCGCATGCGCAACACGCCAATCCTGACGTTCATCAATAAGCTCGACCGCGAAGGGCTTGCGCCCCTCGACATTCTGGCAGATATCGAAAATAAATTGCAGGTGGAATGCGTGCCGATGACGTGGCCGATTGGCATGGGGAAATCGTTTCGCGGGGTATATAACCTTTTTACCCGTTCGCTGTGCCTGTTCCAGTCCAAAAAATCGGAACGTCACAGCGATGTGGTGCTAATCGACTCGCTCGACAGTCCCTTGCTGGACGAACACCTTGGTTCGCAAGCTGACGATCTGCGTACTGATATTGAACTCCTGGAAGGGGCGGCCAGTCCGTTTGATCCGGAGCAATTCCTGAACGGTGGCCAGACGCCGATATTTTTCGGCAGTGCTATCAATAACTTTGGCGTACGCGAACTGCTTGATGCACTGGTAGAACTGGCGCCTGCTCCGCGTCCGCGCCCAACCACGTCTCGAATGATTGCACCGGACGAAGCTTCATTCTCCGGTTTTGTGTTCAAAATTCAGGCCAACATGAATCCCGCGCACCGCGACCGCATTGCCTTTTTGCGTATTTGCTCCGGCAAATTCACCCGTGGCATGAAGCTGCGCCATCACCGCATCGGCAAAGATGTTTCTATTGCCAACGCTACGATTTTCATGGCGCAGGATCGCGCCAATGTCGAAGAGGCGTTTTCCGGCGATATCATCGGCCTGCATAATCACGGTACGATCAAAATCGGCGATACCTTCACGGAAAAAGAGTTATTACAATTTACCGGCATTCCCAACTTCGCCCCAGAACACTTTAAAAAAGTGGTGCTGGACAATCCGATGAAGGCGAAGCAACTGCAAAAAGGGCTAGTACAGCTTGCCGAAGAGGGAGCGGTACAGGTTTTCCGTCCGCTGATGGGCAATGACTTTATCCTTGGCGCAGTCGGGATTTTGCAGTTTGAAGTAACGGTCGCACGCCTGAAAAATGAGTACTCGGTCGAGGCGCACTATATGCCAGTCGAATATTCCACCGCTCGCTGGATTCAATGTGCGGACAAGAAGATGCTGGCCGATTTTGAAAAAAAATGTCGAGCCAATCTGGCACTAGACGCCGAGGATCATCTGACGTACCTTGCTCCAAACGCTTGGCAGCTTAAATACGTTCAGGAACAATGGCCGGACGTGGTATTTGCCAAAACTCGCGAGCAGGGTTTTTCTGGGCTGTAAACGTTTGTAAAGGAGAGAATAATGACATTCATCTTCGGTGGTATCATTCTGCTTCTCCTCTTCATCCTCATCAGTGGATGGTGGCGCGAAGAAAAGCTTGGTGGCCTCCACTGGGTATCAGCAGCCATTCTGGTGCTTCTTTTGGGGATAAGTACGAAGCTCTACTTTGACGGTGTAGAAATCAGCAACGATCAATATGCCGAAATTCGCGCCTACGCAGAAACATGGCCGGAAGTACAACGGCGGCTCGATATTTACATGCAAGATGGGGAAATTACCCGTTTTGAATACCGTGCGCTCGCCACGCTTGCGGAGAGTCTTGCGGCACGACCCGAAAAGTCACAACTCTTAGAACAGCGCTAATAGAGCGCTCTTGCAACAATTACGAGGTGACCACATGAGCTTTCTTGACGGAAAAAGCATCCTGATTACTGGTGGCACAGGCTCTTTTGGGAAAAAATGTATCGAAATTCTGCTACGCGACCATCAGCCCAAGCGCGTCGTCGTCTATTCGCGTGACGAGCTGAAGCAATTTGAAATGCAGGAAACGCTGTCAAACCCTAAAGTCCGCTATTTCCTTGGCGATGTGCGCGACAAGCAACGGCTCACTATGGCGCTCAAAGGGATTGACTATGTGATTCACGCCGCTGCGCTCAAGCAAGTTCCCGCCTGCGAATATAACCCGTTTGAAGCCGTCAAGACCAACATTCTCGGGGCGCAAAATATCATCGAAGCGTGCCTTGAAGCCGATGTCAAAAAAGTTATTGCCCTTTCGACCGATAAAGCCGCCAACCCCGTCAACCTCTACGGTGCCACCAAACTCTGTTCCGACAAACTCTTTATCGCGGGCAATGCGTACAGCGGCGGCAAAAGCCCGATATTTTCGGTTGTGCGCTACGGCAACGTCATCGGCTCGCGCGGCAGCGTTATCCCTATTTTCAAAGCCAAGGCCGCCACAGGCGAAGAGATTTCGATTACCGATTCACGGATGACCCGCTTTTGGATCACGTTGGAGCAAGGGGTGCAATTCGTCCTCTCTTCATTCCAAATGATGCACGGCGGCGAAATTTTCGTCCCGAAAATCCCTTCTATGAATATTATGGATTTAGCGCTCGCCATTGCACCAAATTGCCAACAAGTCGTAACAGGCATTCGCCCCGGCGAAAAGCTGCATGAAGTTATGGTGCCAGAAGACGATGCCCGTAGCGCCGTCGAACTCGATGATCGTTATGTTATTCTCCCACAAGCGTGGTGGTGGAAAGGGAAAACAAAAATTCAGGGAACACCAGTGCCAGAAGGATTCGTCTACTCCAGCGATAATAACGCCGAATGGCTGGGTGTCGAACAACTACGCGCTATGATTGGGGACTAGCCCGTGTCGTTTGCGTACACCTTTCTGGAAAAACCGCTCTTTTACGACGGTACACAACTGCGCGAACTTTTTCCGCGCACCAGTGGCGGGGTAATGGGAAATGGGGCGGTTGCCTTTCTCGGCGGTTGCCGCGTTGAACTTGAACACCTTGTCGATAGCGATGATGTGGCGCAGAACGCACCAATATATTCCGAATCTATGCTCCACTGCATTCACGAATATTTCGATATCGACCTCCTCGCGACGGTCTTTTTGCAACGACTCTTTATCTCGCTGGTCACCGATTTACTCCGCGAACATGGCGCACCGGTTGCGCGCCGTGGCGACGATATCTACGCCAACGATAGAAAACTGTCGGTCTCCATTGCCACTGCCTCGCGTGTTTCAACGCTGATCCACTGCGGCTTTAATCTCTCTTCACACAACACCCCGGTGCCGACCATCTCGCTGCCGGAACTTGGCATACACGATGCGAAAGCCTTTAGCGACGAACTCTTCCATCGCTACCACCGTGAGTTTGTCGGATGTTTCCATGCCCGCTGCAAAGTCTTTGGCGTGTAGCCACCCGCTCACGCGGTCGAAAATAGTTTGACTTCGCGCGCGGCACTATGCTAACTATTCCGGCTAATGTATACAGAAATGGGGTGATTGATCGTGAGCGTCAACGCATTTATCCGAGTGGATGGCGACGACATCAGCGATTCGTTGAAAGCATTTAAGCGGAAAGTTGAACGGGAAGGTCTGATTCGTGAGATGAAGAAATATACCTTCTACGAAAAGCCAACCGAAGCCAGAAGACGCAAGCTTCTGAAAGCAAAGCGCAAGCAGCAGAAATTGCTCAACAAGCTCCGCAGAATGCAGGGCTAAAAACAGAAGGGGAACCGAATGGTTCCCTTTTTTCGTATCCAACAGGGTACTCACGAAGGAATTGAGACATGACCAACGAGCCGAAAACTATCTACAATGCGAATAAGGTCGAATTCATCACTTCGGCACCATCGCTCGACAAATGCCCAACCGAAGATCGCCCCGAGGTGGTTTTTCTTGGTCGTTCCAATGTCGGCAAATCGAGCTGCCTGAATTCGGTGCTGCGCCGCAATTCAGTCGCCAGAACCAGCAAAACTCCAGGGCGCACACGGCTCTTTAACTACTTTAATATTAACGATGAAGCCTACTTTGTCGATATGCCGGGCTATGGCTACGCAAAGGTTTCACAAGCGCAGCGGCAGGAATGGAATAAAACCATCTACCACTATCTGGCTCACCGCAAGGCGCTCGTACTGGCAGTACTGATTATCGACTCCCGCCTTGAGCCACAGAAAAACGATATCGAAGCGCTGGCAATGCTGGAAAAAGTCCAATTGCCAGTGTTGATTCTGGCGACAAAAACAGATAAACTCGGAAAGTCTGAGCTGAACAAACGGCTTTCGGTTCTCAAGAAGAGCTACAGTTCACGCAGCGTTACTCTCTTGCCATTTTCATCCGTCACTCGTGTTGGCGTAGAAGAATTCTGGTGGGAGCTTACCAGTCGTCGCATTGTCAACACGGCTACATAACCAGCACGGAGGTGCCACATGGATTCCAAAGATACACGCGGATCGCTTGACAAAATTTACGAATCGATTCGTAAAGGGGTTGTAAAAAGTAAAGACGAAGTGGTTAAGCTGACAAAAATCGGCAAACTCAAGCTTGAAATCGTCAACCTTGAGCGGAAAAAATCCGCTAAGCTTCAGGAATTAGGGGAATTAACCTATCAATTGCTCAAGACGGGAAATCTCCAGTTTAATGAAGAATTTCTTGGCCTTATCGAGCAGGTGGAAAAAATAGAAGCGGAAATTACGGTTCACGATTCATTGCTGGAAGAAATTCACCTGAGCAGCGAGATGGCCGACCTCACTCCTGATGAACAAACAAAGCCAGAAGAAAAACCTGAAGAAGTCGATGAAAATAGCAAGAAACCCATTGACGCTCCAGAAGATTACATCGCTGACGATATTGGCATTGCCACGCCACGCACCGAAGGGGTAGAGACCGAGAGTCATCACACCGAATCGGAAAAAAAAGCATCAGAGAAGTAATTTCACCCGCGCATTATCATCCCTTACNGTTTTTTGCGTAAGGATCAATCTATGAGCCGTATTCTTTTACTTTTCCTCATTATATACTTAGCGATAACGCCAAATGCCTTTGGCGATCCACGTCGCACGCCGGTGGTTGAGGTTGTGGAAAAGGTTGGCGGCGCCGTTGTCAACATATCCACGGTAACGGTCAAGCAAACACAGTCAGTGCCGTTTGTGTTTAATGATCCGGTATTTCAAGAATTCTTTGGCAATTTTTTCCGCGATCCACGCCGCACCTATCGCGCCCGCTCGCTTGGCTCAGGAGTAATTATCGACTGCCGCCAAGGGCACATTCTCACCAACACGCATGTGGTCGATGGCGCGACAGAGATCACGGTCTTCACCAGCAACAACCGTAGCTATACTGCCACACTCATTGGACTTGACCGCCGTAGCGACATCGCCGTATTGGGCATTCAAGCAAGCCCTGGCGAACCGCTCCAGTGCATCCGCCCATTTGATTCCGATCATATTCTGATTGGCGAACCAGTTGTCGCCATCGGTAATCCGTTTGGCTTTTCAAACACCGTAACCACGGGAATCGTTTCCGCTACAGGACGCTCCATTCAGGATAACGACCGAATGTTCAACAATCTGATCCAAACCGACACCATGATCAACCCTGGCAATAGTGGCGGGCCACTCCTGAATATCAATGGCGATCTAATCGGTATTAATACGGCTATTTATCGCAATGCACAGGGGATTGGCTTTGCCATTCCTTCAAACAAAGCACTGCGCGTGTACCGCTCGCTGGTACGTCATGGGCGAGTTGAACGGGCATGGATTGGCATAGAAGTGCAGGAGTTGAACGAGCAGATGCGCACCGTGTTTGGCGGCCATACGCTGCCGTATGGCGTACTCGTCAGCCGTATTATCGACCAGCAACTTGCCGCACAACGCTTGTTACAACCACAGGATATTATCATCCAAGTTGGCAATATTCCCGTTTCCAGTGAAGCCGATTTTCTAGAGCAAGTGGGCGACTACACGCCGGACGACACGATTACGCTGACCATTGTGCGGCGCGGCGAACTCCTGCGCATTCCGGTGGCCGCGCGTTCATTACCGATTGAATACGGCCTGAAAGTACTGGAAGAGTGGTTAGGATTGCGCGTTGAGCCCTATCAACAACGTGCGATGCAAATAAAAGAAGTGCTTCGCCGTAGCTGGGGTGATAAAACTGGGTTAGTGCAGGGCGATTTTATTATGTCCATCAATGGGCAAGAAGTCGGCACTTTGCCTCGGTTGGTAGAGGCCTTATTGGCTGCCCGCGCTCAGGGTGGCGGAAAAATGGAAATCCGGCGCGGACACGGCAGTGCCGTTGTGCAATTTTAACTTGTTCTATGGAGGAGTCATACATGAATACGACCGAAAAAATCTATGATGTCATTATTGCCGGACTCGGCCCTGCGGGTGCCTCGGCCGCCATTTACACTGCGCGCAAAAACCTTTCTACCCTGATTGTGGCCTATGATTCCGGCGGACAGTTGACCAAAACCTTTGATGTCGAAAATTATCTGGGCATTATCCACTCCACTGGCTGGGAAATGGCAATGCTCTTTGAAGAGCACGTCCGGAAATATGCCGTCGATATCGAGCTCGGTGCCGCTGTCGAAAAAATTGAAGATCATGGCGACACAAAAACATTCATCACCACTGACGGCAAACGCTATACCGGCAAATCGGTAATCATCGCGACTGGGGCAAAACCCAAGAAAATCAACGTCGCTGGTGAAGATGAATATAACGGCAAAGGATTAACCTACTGCACCACCTGCGACGGCCCACTGTACCGCAAAAAAGTGGTTACTATCATCGGCGGCGGCACTTCTGGCGTCGAAGCTGCGCTGGAGATGGCGAAGATTGCCAGCGAGGTTAACCTTATTGTCCGCAGTCAACTGCGCGGCGAACCAATTCTGATGGATCGCCTTGCCGAGCTGCCCGTCAATGTGTATGAAAATTATATCCCAGACGAAATCATCGGCGATGGCCAATACCTGACCGCTATTCGTATTAAAGAAAAGAACACCGGCGTTACCAAAGAAATTACAACTGATGGTGTTTTCGTCGAAATCGGCCGTTCACCAAACTTTGCGCTTGCAGATAACTTATTAGAAACAAATGAAATGGGCGAAATCGTTGTCAACGGCCTCAACGAAACCAACGTACCGGGGATTTTTGCTGCAGGCGATGTCACAAGCGTCAAATACAAGCAAATTGGCATTGCTGTCGGCGAGGGAAGTAAAGCCGCCTTGCGCTTGACCGAATACCTAACCCGTCTTGGAGGAAAAGCGTGAACCAGAGCCGTTATCCGATAGCTCTCCCGCCAGATCAGGTCTATGCAATGCTGAAAGACCCTTCGGCCTACCCGGAATGGTCAATGATGATCGACGCCGTCGAGCCACAAACCAACGGCTCGTGGAGTGCCATCACCATGATGGGGCCAATTCCCTTTACATGGCAGTGCCATGATGCGGAACGGCGTGTTGAGGCGACCTATCAGGCACTTGGCATGTCTATTCTGAGTCGCTTTGGCGTTGAAGCAGGTGCCGACAGCGATAGCGCTATCATTACGGTTGATTTTCCGCACTTAGATGGCGCCGAAGAGGGTGTCGGTATAAGCGCCATGCTGCAAGGGATGATCGAGCAAGACTTACAGAATTTTACGCAATGGGCTGGGGCGTGCTGATCACAGAGACGCTCGATTTCCTAGGAGCCACACTCACTGCTCACGCTCCTCTGTTTCGTCGCGAAGGGCTCCCCTGGCGTACTGCCACGGCGAGCCCATATCATATCTGGGTGAGCGAGGTGATGCTGCAACAAACGCAAGTCAGCCGAGTCACCCCTTTCTACACGCGGTTTATCACCCGCTTCCCTTCACTGCATGACCTGCAAAATGTGCCATGGGAAGAATTTCTGCCCTACTACGCCGGGCTTGGCTACTATCAACGCGGCCGCAATATGCTCCTGTGCGCGCAACGCCTCTGCCACGAATACGGTGGAATGTTTCCCAACGATGAAACCGCCCTGCGCCGCCTGCCCGGCATTGGGTCGTATACCGCACGCGCCATTCTAGCATTTGGCTTCGGGCAAGCGGTACTGGCCTGCGACACCAATCTCGAAAAAGTACTGGGGCGCTATCTGTATGGCGAAAAACGTAAAAGCTCAGAGCTTGCTGACGCAGAAACAGCCTTACTTCCCTATCTACCGGAATTAAATGGCTTACTGATGGATTTCGCAGGAGTGGTCTGCCGCAAAGAACCACACTGTGAGGCCTGCCCGTTGCGCCCGCAGTGTTGCCATGCAAACGCTGTCAGTCGTAGCCCGCAAGACCCACAGATCAAACAACAACGGAGAGGACAGGCGCGCGCCACCATCGTCTGGCTGCACGAAAAACACCAGCACTACTACTCCGCAACGCCCGAAGCGTACATGCCGTTTACGCTTCCACCTGAATACGTTGGCAGGTCGGCCGTGAAACAATACTTTCGTGATACGTGGCAGCTTGACGTGTCTGTCCGCCCTCCGTTTGCCCGTGTGCAGCACGCTGGCGTAGCAACGGATCTGGTGAATGCCCAAATACTCGACGGCTCACCTGCTTTTACGATTTTCCCTGCCAATGCGGCACGGCTAACGCGGGAAGCCTACCTGCACCAATCCGACCCACCAGCATAAACTGAAATGCAAAAAGCCCAGCGGACTCACTCCACTGGGCTTTTGACACTCTGACAAAATCCGCTACTTAGCTTACCTTGTCAAGGGTTCTCAGGCAGCCGGTGCATATCTTAATACGCATTGGCTTGCCATTGACTTCTACCAACTTGCTCTTCAAGTTCGGAAGAGAGCGCTTTTTCGTTCTGTTGTTGGCATGGCTCACGTTGTTTCCAACTTGAGGTCCTTTGCCGCAGATGTCACACTTTCTGGCCACGTACCTACCTCCAGATCTTTATAAAAAGTAAACGTTGTTTCCTTAAAATCGACAGGGGATACTACCACACCCGTTTTCCCTCTGCAATGGAAAATATTCGCTGATTCCATCAGTAGCATTCGGGACGACGGTCGCGAAATACCGGAATGATCCGACGCACTTCACTGCTTTTCGTGGGATCAATTTCGACGCAGAGCACCTCTTCATGATTGCGACTCCCTTCCGCAAGCACATTGCCCCACGGATCAATCACCATCGAGTTGCCGGCAAACTGCATATTCTCATGGAGGCTGCCAACATTATTGCAGCTGATAAAATATGCCTGATTCTCAATCGCACGGGCAATACAAAGGGCGCGAAAATGATCGACACGCGCCAGCGGCCACTGGCTCGGCAAGAAGAGCGCACCGGCACCATTTGTAGAAAGGGCGCGGAACATTTCAGGAAAGCGTAGATCGTAACATATGCCAACGCCATACGCGCCCAGAACTCCTGTGTCACTCAGCGCGATTGCTCCACCGGGAGTCAGGTATTTCTCTTCACGCAACAGGGTAAAAAGGTGGATCTTGTCATAAACAAGCTCAAGCGTCCCTTTATTCCAGACGGTGAGGTGATTATATATCGCACTCCCGCGCTGCTGGAGCATCGTACCGATGATAGTGCAATGATACTGCGATGAAAGCGCGGCAAGTTTTGCCTCTATTGCGTCGCACTCGGGAGCAAGCTCAGCGAATTCCTTATTACAGTAGCCCGTACTCCACAATTCAGGCAACACCAGCACATCGCATGGCGTACGCGCCAATGTTGCGGCAACTTTTTCATAATTCGCCCGAGGATCAGCGGTAACGACATCCATTTGATAAATGGCAAGGCGAATCATCACACCGCACCTTCGTCCACTACCGCAAAATCCAGCGCACCAACACCGGCAATAGTGGCGACAACGCGATCTCCATGCTCCAATCGACCAACACCGGCGGGCGTTCCCGTCATAATCAAGTCGTTTTCTTCAAGAGTAAAGTAGCGGCTGGCAGCCGCGATCAGCGCTGGAATATCATGCACCATCTGGCTCGAATTTCCCTGCTGGCGCACAACGCCATTGACCGAGAGATCAAGGTCAAGCGCACTCAAGTCAAGCGCATCGGCTCCAACAAAGGGAGAAAGGAGGCAAGCGCCATCGAAAGCTTTGGCCTGCTCCCACGGCATGCCAGCTTGCTTGCGACGCTGCTGCATATCACGAGCAGTAAAGTCGATACCAACGGCCACGCCATCAATAGCGGACACCGCCTCTGCTGCAGTGCAATTACGACACATGCGCCCAATACGCACAACCAATTCTATTTCATGCTGGAAATCGTTCGTCCATGACGGAATAATCGCCTTCGACGGATCAGGCACTATCGACGTGCATGGCTTCAGAAAAAAAACAGGTTCAGAAGGAGCATCACTCCCCATTTCCTTGGCGTGATCACGATAGTTACGCGCCACGCACAGTATTTTACCGGGTGTAAAAGTAGTCTGATTCATCCAATAGGCATAATACATGAAAGGGGTTCCTCTTTGTTAATCGTAGTAGACAGACCCAAGGCGACGCGAAATCTCGCGACCAGCACGCGTTACGAGCGGGATGATTTCCTTCTCAATCCGCTCACTGGACATGCGTTGCACAGGGCCGGTCACGCTAATTCCCGCAACGGCGGTATTTGTGTAATCACGCACGCTGACGCCAACACAGATGACGCCGGCTTGGTACTCTTCGTCGTCAAGCGAGTAGCCGCGTTCGCCGCACCGCTTAATCTCTTCCAAAATATCCGGCATACTATCCATGGTTTTGGGCGTCCATTTCGTAAGCTTGCACTTACTGAGAATACGCGCGATCTCGTCAGTGCTATCGTGCGCCATCTGAGCCTTTCCAATGGCCGTGCAATATGCTGGCACAATACTGCCAACGCGCGGCACAACGCGAACAGGATGCGTCGTTTCTACCATATCAAGATAGACAACGTTAGAGTCACGCAGAACACCAAGATAAATAGACTCATTGCACTCGCGCGAAGCCTCTTCAAGCACAGAGCGGGCTTGCTTCACCAGGCCAAGCTGCCGGATAAACACCTGCCCAAGTTCCAATGAGCGCAGCCCAAGGCGATAGTTCCCATTTGCCTGATTCTGCTCAATGTACCCACGCGATTCAAGCGTTGCAAGGAGCCGAAAGACATTGTTTTTATGGAGTTCTAGCTTTTTTGAAAGCTCAGTAACTCCCATTTCTGGCTCGCGATTCAGGCAGAACTCTTCCAGAATATCGAGCGCATGAGACACGGATTGAACAGTATAGTCGGTTTTTTTTCGAGGCATAACCATAACGCATTCCTGTTGTAAGTAATAAAAGCACTTTTGTAGCGTGATCACATGGCACTCACACCGAGGAATCACTCGCAACAAAAGCAGTAGCACATGTATAAAAAATTGTTTTAAAATCGTCAACCATGAATTCTATTTACACAGTAAATTTAACAAAAATATTTCTTATCATATTACTATTAAATAAAGTGAAAATAATAATTTGACCCATTAAAGATAAACCCTCATTTTATTTATGAGGGTTTACGTGTCAGCTTCCTTACACAAGCAGGCGCAAGATGCGCTTACAACAGTATTATTGCTGTGAACGAGCGTAGTCGGCCAGAAACGCCTCAATACCACGATCGGTTAACGGGTGATTGACGAGTTGCCCAAGCACCTTAAAGGGGATCGTTGCAATATCAGCGCCCGCTAATGCCGCGTCGGTGACGTGCAGTGGCGAGCGGACAGAAGCGACGATAATCTCTGTTTCATAGCCATAGTTATCGTAGATCGCCCGCACTTGGGCAATTAAATCCATCCCAACCGTACCAATATCATCAAGGCGGCCAACAAATGGGCTGACGTACGTCGCGCCCGCTTTCGCAGCCATCAACGCCTGATTCGCACTAAAACAAAGGGTAACATTTGTCTTGATCCCTTTTTCGCTCAACGAGCGCGTGGCCTTCAAACCATCAAGCGTCAGCGGCAACTTGATCACGATATTGTCACCGATTTTCGCCAGTTCAGTTGCTTCGCTCAGCATGCCAGCATAATCGGTAGCGTTGACTTCGGCACTGACTGGGCCGGGAACTTCACGGCAGATTTCGCGCAGAATATCAATCGCATTCCCTTTTTCTTTCGCCATTAAGCTAGGATTTGTAGTGACGCCATCCAGCAATCCCCAACTATTCGCTTCACGAATTTCCGTACGATTGGCGGTATCAATAAAAAATTTCATGGCTACTCTCCGTCGTTTTCTTGGCTACGACGCGGGCGATACTCGCCACGACTTTCACCATCACGCGGACCACGCGAGCGGTAGCGACGATCAGCGCCTTCTGGTACAACAATGACGCGGCGACGATGCCCTTCGCCACTTGAAACCGTTTTGATTCCTTCAATATCCTTCAGCGCCACATGAATAATTTTACGCTCGCGCGACGTCATCGGGCGCAGTGCCACGGTATGCTGCTCAGCTTGAGCACGTGTGGCGCATTCAAGGGCGTAGCGCTGCAACTCGAGCTCGCTCTCTTCCCAGAAGTTGTTCGAGTCAATCGCTAGGCGAACCACATCGTCACCAGAGCGGTTCACGAGGCGTGAAATAATAAACGCCAGCGATTCGAGCACTTCACCATTATGAAAACGGAGTACGGTGTCGTCGGTCGACTTAATGTGCAGCTTCCATTCGCCTGATTCTTCAAGAGCTTCAATGTCGATGCGGGAAACGTCAACACCCATAGCTGTAACTAAATGCTGAAGATAATTTTTTGCTTCTTCTGCTTTGCCATGCGTTGGTGAGTATGACACTTTAACACGCGCTGGCCGATTCCCGATTAAACCAAAAAGCCCCTTGGCTCCCTCTTCCAGAATGTCGATAACGACCTTGTCGCGGCTTACTCCGAGTCTTTCTAGCGCCGCTTCGGTAGCTTCTTCCACCGATTTTCCTTCAACTTCTACCACTTTCATTCGTTCGTACTCCTTGTTTCTCTCAGTCGGCTTTTTTGTTAATATAGTACTGCTGCGCTATCGAAAGCACGTTGTTCACAATCCAGTAAAGAATAAGCCCCGCAGGGAACCCGAAGAACAAGAAAGTAAACACGACGGGAAGCGCCAGCATGATTTTCTGCTGCGTTGGATCCATCGCTGACGGGGTGAGTTTCTGCTGCAAGAACATCGTCGCGCCCATAATTACCGGTGTTATATAATAGGGATCGGCAGCACTCAAGTCCTGAATCCAGAGTGCAAAAGGAGCATGCCGCAATTCTATCGCATTCAACAGACTTTGATACAGCGCAAAAAATACCGGAATTTGCACTAAGATAGGCAGACAGCCGCTCATCGGATTCGCCTTATTGGTTTTATACAATTCCATAACGGCGGCATTCATTTTTTGCGGGTCATTTTTGAACTTTTCGCGCAGCTTTTTCATTTCAGGCTGCAGCTTGCTGATCTTCTTCATTGCCTTATATGATTTGTGCGTCAGCGGAAAAAATACGATTTTAATCACCACGGTTAACAAAATGATCGCCACCCCATAATTCCCCGTCAGCGCGTAAAACCAGTGAATCAGACTCATAAGCGGCGCAGCAATAAAACCAAACCAACCATAGTCGATACTTTTGTCCATCTCTAAACCAGCGTAACGCTGGAGCAGTGACTTCTCTTTCGGACCATAAAAGACGATTACATCACGGTCGATAGAAGTAATTAAACCACCTGCCTGAACCGTGTTGCCCGGGAAAATACGGAATACTTCCCCCTGTTGTGGCAAGAATGCCAGCAAAAAGAATTTATCCATGGTTCCAGCAAATTGCGCATTCGGGATATCCTGTATTGCTTTTACATCTTCATAACTACCAACTTTTTGCAAACCAGAATCAAGCGTCTTATGCACCATACCCGCATACGAAAACGTGTCCGTTTTTACGTTAGTAATAACCGCAGATGGAAGCGTGGTGATAGTCGATAGCAATCCCGATGCGCTCTCGCCCTCAACACGGTACTGTATTTTCATTTCACTCAGACGAGGAAAGTGATAGGTCTTTTGAAGGATTGCGCCATCGGGAAGAATTGTTTGAAAAGCAATGGCATCAGCCGAGCGCCCAACAACCTCAAAACGCTGCCGCTCAAGATTCATACTGGAAAGATGACCCGCTACGAGTGTAGTGAACGCCGCCTGGCGCGGATGAAGCATTTCCACTAGCTCTCCACCCGTACCATCAGCAAGGTGTTCAGTAAGCTGAATTGAAGTGACCGCAGCACCGGCAAGGCTGAACGTGAGTCGTGCACCATCCGTTTCAAATACAACAAATTCATCCGCCGCCATTGTCGCGGCCATCTCCATGGGCACCGCAGAAGGGGTCGCCGGAAGCGTGGTCGAAGGGATGTTGGCCATTGGCACTTCTTCAGCCGCAGGCATATTGGCAGCTTCAGCAGCTTGACTCTGCGCAAGCTGACGCTGATGTTCTTCAAACTGTGGCTCAACGATGAGAATCTGCCAGCCAATCAATACGATAATTGATAGCACCAGCGCCAAAATCATTTTTTTATCCATCGGAAGACCTCCATTTTTTCGGGAACAATATCAACTCCGCCCGGATGAAAAGGGTGGCAGCGCAGAATGCGACGCGCGGTCAGATAGCTACCCCGCATAAAACCAAAACGCCGGAATGATTCCAAAGAATATTCACTACAGGTGGGAAGAAAGCGACACGATGGTGGTTTCAGTGGCGAAATCACATAACGGTAAAATTGTACAATCCAAATCGCTAGGTATTTCATGGCACCCTTTAGCACAAAACAATAAAAGGCTAATCCAGAAGACTAGCCTTGCGGAATAATTGGGTTATCTCATCAATCGCATCAGCTCCAGCCACTTGTGCCGCTGGCGGACGTGCCGCGATAACAATGGCGGCGTTACGCTGAAAAGCGACCCGATTCAGCCGAAAAGCCTCTCGCATCAGCCGTTTCATGCGATTACGCACGACCGCATTGCCAACCTTTTTGCTGGCGACAACGCCAACTTGCACATGGGAGCTTTCGCGACAAATCAGCACAAAACACCGCCCATGAAACGCTTTCCCCCCGCGATACACTTGCTGAAACTCGGATGAACGAGTAAAGCGCAGCTGGCGGGGGTAACTCGCATTATGCACTGGCCGCGAGGACAGCTCTCCCTTTTGCTCTTCTGCGTGAAAGTACGCGACGGCCATTGGCGGTCGCCATACGGGCACGGAATCCCTGCTTTACTACTTTTCTCCGATTGTTTGGGCGGAATGTTCTTTGTTGCATGTTACTGTATCTCCTTAAAAAATAATAAAAATTTTACTTCCAGGCGAATCGCTACCTACCGTTGTTTTTCATTTCTCGGGACGATTCACAAAAACCGCGGCATTATATGGAGATGGGTTTCTATTGTCAAGCAAGCAAAACAACCGCTTCCATCAAAAAGTACCGAATGCGAAAAGTTGTGATTTGGGTGGCACGACACCAAGAGCTGTGCTACACGTTTGGCAATCGATGAAGAAGGCCACTCGGCACCACTGCCTACCGCCTTGAGTAATACGTGAACCATACTACCCGTCAGGAACATACCGTGTTGCATTATATTTTTTCTATCAGTTCTCTTTTATCCGGCATGGGAATCCTCCTTATTGGCTCAGGCCTGCTGGGAACGCTTTTAGGGCTGCGCGGCAGCGAAGAAGGATTTTCCGAAGCTGCAATAGGCATAATCATGTCAGCATTTTTTATCGGGTACATTGCCGGTTCTCTTTTGTGCCCGAAAATCATTCGTCGGGTCGGTTACGTGCGCACTTTTGCCGTTATGGCAGCTATTTCTTCGGTTGTTGCCCTCCTGCATGGTTTAGTTGTTGATCCTTACGTTTGGTGGGGATTGCGCATTCTCAATGGAATCAGTCTCGTCGGGCTCTATATGGTTATGGAAAGTTGGCTCAACGAGCAAATAACGCAGCAACGCTCGCAGATCTTTGGCATCTACATGACCATTAGCCTACTGGCACTTGGGGTCGGACAATTTGGCGTATTGATCTACGGGCCGGGCTCACTCGCCTCATTCGCACTTGTCTCCATCCTTTTTTCCCTGGGGCTGATGCCTGTCGCTCTGACCCGCACTACGCAGCCAACCCCAATGGAATCAAGCAGTTTCCCCCTCAAGTCGCTGTTTCATGCCGCACCCGTTGGCGCAGTGGGTTCGTTGCTCTCAGGGTTAATCACAGGGTCTTTTTGGGGAATGGCGGCGGTGTTTGCGCATGGACTCGGCTTCAGCGAAACTCATGTGGTGACGTTTATCTCTTTTGCGGTGTTTGGAGGAGCGCTGCTGCAATGGCCACTTGGGAAGCTTTCGGATAACCGCGATCGCCGTCAGATACTCTTTTGGATTGCCATCTGTGCCGCCGTATTCGTGCTTCTACTCCTCATATTGCACGCCATTTCGATGGCCGCCTTTATGGTAGTCGCATTACTCTACGGTGGGTTTTCTTTTTCCCTGTATGCAATCAGTGTAGCGCAAACTCACGACCGGCTCGATGCGAGTCAGATACTTGATGGCACACGCGGCCTTTTGATGTTGAACGGTATCGGGGCCTCCATCGGCCCCTTCATGGCAGGTATTGTTATGTCGATATTAGGAAGCCGTGGCTATCCTGTCATGCTGGCTATCGTGCTTTGCGGATTGGCATTGTTTATTAAATGGAGAATCCACCTTGACGAACCCGTTCCTGAAGACGAACGCGGACTGTTTGTACCAGTAACGCGTACGTCAACCATTGCAGCGGAGATGGATCCCCGCACATATTTGGAAACGGAAGACTCCAGCGATGATCAAGAAAGCACTTCAGAGGCGGTACTAGGATCGCAACCGCCTCTGAATGGAAACGAAACAGATTCAATTCAGAGGTAAGCTTACCGCGCGGGGAGTTGCCGTAAAACCTCAACCACATCAGCTCCGCCCAAGCGCGGGCCAAAACGGGTTACAAGGCGAGAGGCCGCGAGAGACGCAAATGTTCCCGCTTGCACCTGCGTATAACCGTGGGTAATCGCATACAAATAGGCACCCGCAAAAATATCGCCCGCACCGTTGGTATCAACCGCTTTCACGGGAAAAGCAGGGATTTTGTGCAGTGTAGTGCCATCCCAGATAACTGCTCCATGCGCTCCCATTGTAATAGCAAAGTTCGTAGCGATTTTCTTTAACTGCTCAGCGGCACCGGCAACGGTATCAGTTTTCGTGTAGAGCAGCGCTTCTTTGTCATTACAAAACAACATATCAATGCCATCGCCCACAAATTCTTGCAAGACTGCGCCAAAAAACTGCACCATGTTCGGATCGGAAAACGTTAATGCGGTTTTAACACCATGCTGCTGGGCGATTTTTTTCGCTTCCAGTACTGCCAATTTTCCACTGGGCGATGCCGAAAGATATCCTTCCATATAGAGATATTCAGAACGGGAAATAGCGTCCGGCTCGACTTCGTCACAACATAACTCCGCCGTAATACCAAGATAGGTGTTCATCGTCCGTTCGGCATCAGGCGTCACCAGAACCAAACATTTTCCAGTAACCCCTTCAGGGCGATTGGCCAAACCAAGATTCGTGTCAACACCATGCGACTTGAGATCTTTATAGTAAAAATCGCCCGACTCATCGTTCGCCACGCGACATGAGTAGTACGCTTTACCGCCAAATTGCGCCACTCCGATAATCGTGTTCGCTGCGGAGCCACCACATGCCCTTTTGTGCTCCTGTCCACCAAGGCGGGATATCAGAAAATCCTGCCGCTCCCGATCAACGAGAGTCATCACCCCTTTGGCAACATCAATCGCAGTCAGCGCCGCATCATCTATCGAAAATTCGTAATCAACGAGGGCATTACCAATGCCATATACATGGTACTGTTTCATCCGCAGAGCCTCCTAATAGTAGAATTTCTTGCCGGAATGTTATGCCACAGAAGCAACAAAAGCGAAAGCCCACCTGTTTTTCGATCCTTACCATGTGCGCAGGATCAAGACAGGTGGGCTCAAGAATAATAAGTGGGCCGGTTTGCATCGGTCGGTTATATGCCGACCTGCATGGGTGCTATCGTTACTTCTCAGCGCACCGCTTTTACGATGATGAAACCAGCCCGATCAACGTGAGGCGAAGGGCACTTGCTACGCAATAAACACCCCTTCTCTCGTCTCGACGTTTCGTGCTGAGCACGTATGAATATTGGGTTTTTCGGCCGTATGTTTCAAGGGGAAAAAGCATGAGCAAAGGAGAAATCGATCTTTTCCTTCTCTTCCTTGGCTGCTCCACGCTTACCCCATCTGGCGCAATATTTCGCTGAATCCAGATGCCTTTAAATACGTAGCAACCCCTTCCGACACCAGATGTTCCCACGGGTTACCCTGCTGTAAGCGCTGTCGCACTTCCGTCGCCGTAGCACATCAACCGGATATCCCATCTGTTCACTTCACTTCCCTGATCAGTGCGCCGTAGCCCTGTGCATCCATCTCCTCGATGGGGATGAACTTCAGCGCTGCGGAGTTCATGCAATAACGCAGGCCGGTTGGAGCCGGACCATCGTTGAATACGTGTCCTAAATGGGAGTCGGCGTAGCGGCTGCGAATTTCAGTGCGAACCGAAAAAAAGGTTCTATCCTCTTTTTCTGCCAACCACTCCGGGCTGATCGGTTTGGTAAAGCTGGGCCAGCCAGTACCGGAGTCATATTTGTCGCGGGATGAGAATAGCGGTTCGCCGGATACCACATCCACATAGATCCCTGGCCGCTTTTCATTATTATATTCGTTTTTGAAGGGGGGCTCCGTACCCTCTTGCTGGGTGACGTGGTACTGTTCTTTTGTCAGTCGATCTTTGAGTACCCTGTCGCTTGGTTTTTCAAAGGTCGCAGCGTTGAATCCCGCCATCTGGATTGGCTGCTGGTCACGCTCCGCTTGCTCAGCGCCAGCGCCGTTTTTGGGACGGTATTGGGAGTAATCTACGGCCTGATCTTTTCCCCAAACCTTTTCAATGAACTGGTAGCGTCCCGAGTTAAAGGTGTAGAACTTGTAGCGCAGCGGATTTTTGGCGGAGTAATCCTGATGGTATTCTTCGGCCTTGTAAAAAGCTTTGAAAGGGACGATCTCAATCACTATTGGAGCGTCGTACCGGCCGGACTTTTCCAGTGCCATGACCGAAATTTCGGCCGCGTGCTTCTGCGCTTCGTTGTGATAAAAAATCGCTGGGCGATATTGCTTGCCACGATCCACATACTGGCCTGTGGCATCTGTTGGATTGGCCGTCCGCCACAGTGCTTGCAGCAGCCCTTCGTAGGTGATCACCGCTTGGTCGTAATACACCTGCACCGCTTCGGTGTGGCCAGTCAGCCCGCCGGCAACCTGTTGATAGGTCGGATTTATCTCGTCGCCGCCGCTATAACCAGATACAGCCTCTATCACACCAGGGACTTTTTCAAAGGCATCTTCCACACACCAGAAACACCCACCAGCGAAGGTAGCCATTGTCAGATTGGGGTCGTTGGGGGCGAATTTCGTGTCCATTTTACTGAAAGCGTTTAGGGGCAACCCCGCCAGCACGATGATAGCTGCTGAGGACAGCAGTAACAGATAACGTTTCATAACTCTCACCTCATTCCCTTTCCAGCAGATGTGGAGCTCCGCTGTAGAACGTATGGAGCTAGGTGATTTTGGCAATACTTCCTTTTTATGCCAACATTGCATAAAGGACGTGACAACCTAGCACCTGCGTCAGGAAAAATCCCTGCTCAACACCAAGTCAGAGCAAAATTTTTTGGCATGCTATTTGCTAATATTTTGCCTATTAGAGGAGGAAACTATGATTTCATCATCTCTGCCCACCACGATGAACCATGCCCCTGCCGCCGTAAAAATCCGGTCAACCGCACAACAAATTGCTGGCAATGCCACATTACTTCCAACTGACGGGCTGCAAAAAGTTGCCTTATCCTCTCCACCCAAGATAGCACCGGAACCCCCCAAGCCAACTCAAGAGCAACTTGAAGCAGCGGAACCGTACATTGAATTTTGGCAAAATGGCGAAAAAATTGCTGCTGTTTCGAAAGGTGGCTTTCTTTACAGCTCCACAAACGACCGAGATTATTCATCAATTATTGCCAAAGATGGAAATCTGCGTGGCAAAGAGCTGGCCGATCAGCGAGCCCAATTACTGGAACAGTTGCTTGGGTCAACCGCGGAAAAACGTGTTGTTGGAGCGGCAAAGGAGCCGGAAGTGCACTTTGACTTCTCGAGCTCACAGCGCACGTACGCGATTGCCGGGAGCGCAGACAGCTATTCGCGCTGGCTAGCGAAACACGGAAAAGAAATAACGTAGAAGTAGGGTAGTGAAATGGCAAAATGTAGGGTGGATAAGTGAAGCGTATCCACCCTAATGACTGCAACAGGAGGAAACCATGCAGATTACCAACACCTCTTTCTTGACTCAGACATCCTCTGTCGCCAGCAGTACCGCAAAAAAAGAAGCGACAGAAAAGAAAGATATCCCCTTTAGTAGCGATCTGTTGGCGCTGCCAAAGCTGGAACTTCCCACACGCGAGTCGCTTGCAGCTGAGATGGAAGATTTTTCGGGTAAAATTATGCAAATATTTCGGGACATTGGGGTGAAAATTCCACCCGAACCAGTACTGCGCACCGATATGGCAGGCAATGTCCGTGTCGCCGGAGAGCATCCTGATAAATCAAGAATAGAAAAGGCTTTTGACAAAGAGACCGAGCTGAGCAATCAGTTTCGAAAACTCTCTTCGCATCAAATGCTGGTACATCTTGGAGAAACGCACGAAGCATTCAGCAAAGAATATGCTCGACTAGAAAACCGGCCGAAAGAACAAGAGGCACTGGTTGAAAGACGCATTGCCGAGGGAAAGGCTCCAGTTTATATGAAAATTGGCATTGATGGCAGTATCAGTTCTTTTTTTGGACTCTCCGGTGGCAGCTTGCGGGCGTAACGCTAATGGCACGCCTAGCCTCTCACGCTAGGCATACTCCGTGCTCGTCGCAAATCGCAACAAACATATAAACTTATTAGGTCTGAGTCGATTTTTTCGTTCAACTCCTTGATGCGTTGCGATATAGATTCTCCCGGTGCACGCAACATTTGCGATGTTAGCGGGTTTCTGCGTCCTCGGCGTTTAAATTGGAAGAGATAGACGACCGCGAGTGGCGGTAGAATCATAAATACAAAAAACATCACAATAGCCAGCAATGCCATATCAAATTCGTGTCAATTGCTCTCGAACAAGCATTGCAATCAGATTCCCCCCGCCAATATAGCAGGGGGAATCTTTGCTTCGGTTTTACTGTTTGGTGATTTTTGTAATCACGTATTCCGTTGCTGATTTCTGTTTGATTTCTAGCATCACCTTATCGCCAACGGCAATGTCTTTGGCAACGTTGGCATTCTGCAACTCGAGGCTCATCTGCATAGCTGGCCAGCCGAATTCACGGATGGGCGCATGATCAACGTCCACACTTTTTCCATCAGCCGCAATGCCTAAAATTTCGGCTTGCACGCTGGCTTTTTTGTCCGCTTTTTGCGTCGCTCCATGCGATGTCCCATGCGAACTGCCGTGCGAATTTCCGTGCGTGCTTCCATGCGAATTGCCGTGGCTGGATGCCAGCGCAAAAGTGGTTCCAAAAGCAAGTGTAGCGACAACGAGTGTAGTAGTAACGATTTTCTTCATGATTTAATGCTCCTTCAAAGTGTATTGTTTCCAGACGAAATAGATCGCCGGAATGATGACAAGGGTTAAAATAGTGGCACTTACCATGCCACCCAGCATCGGTGCGGCGATGCGGCGCATTACTTCTGCGCCGGTGCCTTCGCTAAACATAATCGGCAGCAGGCCGACAATTACGGTGCCAACGGTCATAATTTTCGGACGCACCCGCAGCAGCGCCCCTTCAACCAGTGCTGCGCGCAATTCCGCCAGTGATACGGATCGCGCTTCGCGCTGCGCGGCATCAAGTCGTTTTTGATACGCTTGGTCGAGATATACCAGCATGATGATGCCCGTTTCTGCCGCCACCCCCGCGAGGGCAATAAAACCAACGCCAGCCGCGACAGAGAGGTTGTATCCCAGCCAGTGCAGATACCAGAAGCCGCCGACCAGCGACAGCGGTAGCGTCAGCATGATCAACAGTGTTTCGCCGATACGGCGGAAGCTCAGATAGAGCAGCAAAAAGATGGTCGCCAATGTCAGCGGAATCACCATTTTCAGCCGTTCGGTGGCGCGCTCCAGATATTCATACTGCCCCGACCAACTGATGGAATAGCCCGGCGGCAGCGTTACGTAACGCTGTACGGTGTCGCGCGCTTCACGCACATAGCCGCCCAGATCGCGCCCCTGAATGTCGACATACGTCCATCCGCTCAGTCGCGCGTTTTCACTGCGAATCATTGGCGGCCCATCGACAATATCGACCTTCGCCACTTGCTCCAGCGCCACCCACACACCGCTGGGCGTTGCTACCGGAAGCTGGCGCAGTGATTGCAGCGAATCGCGTTCATCGCGCGGATAGCGCAGGTTGATCGGGTAACGCTCCAGCCCTTCGATAGTTTGGCCGACATTCATTCCGCCAATGGCGCTGCGTACCACTTCTTGCACATCGGCAATGTTCAAGCCGTAGCGTGCGGCCGCCACGCGGTCGATATCGACATCAATATAGCGGCCACCCGTCACCCGTTCAGAATAGACGGACGCGGTTCCGGGCAAGTTTTTGATCGCCTGTTCGATTTCGGTGCCAATGGTTTCAATCACTGCCAAATCTGGCCCCGCAACTTTGATACCGACCGGAGTACGAATCCCAGTGGCCAGCATATCAATACGGGTTTTGATCGGCATTACCCATGCGTTGGTAACGCCGGGGAGCTTGACGATGGCATCCAATTCTTCGATGATTTTGCGCGTTGTCATCCCTTCGCGCCATTCCTCGCGCGGCTTGAGCTTAATGGTAGTTTCCAGCATCGTGAGTGGTGCCGGATCGGTCGCCGTTTCAGCACGCCCAGCTTTGCCGAACACCCGCTCTACTTCGGGAATGGTTAAAATCAGCCGATCCGTTTGCATGAGCAGTTCCGCCACTTTACTCGGCGAAATTCCCGGCAACGTCGTCGGCATGTAGAGTAGATCCCCTTCGTCGAGTTCGGGCATAAATTCAGAGCCGATTTTACTGACCGGATACCACACGCTGAGGCACGAAATCAGCGCCAGCGCAATGACGGTTTTTGGAAAACGGAGTACCAGATTGACCAGTGGACGATACAACCCCACCAGTCCGCGATTCAGCGGATTCTTCTGTTCCGGAATGATCTTGCCACGGATAAAATACCCCATCAGCACCGGCACCAGCGTGACGGCCAGCCCGGCGGCGGCTGCCATGGCATAGGTTTTGGTGTAGGCCAGCGGTGCGAACATCCGCCCTTCCTGAGCTTCCAGCGTAAATACGGGCAGGAAACTGACGGTGATAATCAGCAGTGCGAAAAAGAGTGGCGGCCCGACTTCGAGCGACGCGTCGGTAATAATCCGCCAGCGATTCTGCGGCGTAATCTCCTCTTTTTCCAGATGTTTATGCACATTTTCCACCATCACAATCGACGCATCGACCATGGCACCAATCGCCAGTGCAATACCGCCGAGCGACATAATGTTCGCATTGATACCTTGCCAGTGCATAATGATAAATGACACCAAAACACCCAATGGAAGACAAATCGCAATTACTAGCGAAGAGCGAATATGCAGCAAAAACAGCGCACACACCGCTACGACGACGAGCAATTCTTTGATAACGGTATTTTGCAGGTTTTCCACCGCGCGTTCGATAACGCCGGAGCGGTCGTAGGTGGTAACCACTTCCACTCCAGCGGGGAGGCCGGGGCGCAGTTCGTCGAGTTTTTGCTTCACCTGCTTGATGACTTCCAAGGCATTTTCGCCGGAGCGCATCACGATAATGCCGCCAACCACTTCACCTTCGCCGTCCATCTCGGCAATGCCGCGCCGCAGTTGCGGCCCCATAGTGATTTCCGCGACATCACCCAGCAACACTGGCACACCGTTGGCGCCAAGTGTCAGCGGAATATGGCGCAGTTCATCCGCACTCTGAATGTACCCTTTGGCGCGAATCATATACTCCGCTTCGGCCATTTCAATCGACGATCCGCCCACTTCCTGATTGGCACGGCTGACGGCGCTGCTGATCATATCGGTGGTGATGCCATAGGCGCGCAGTTTTTCCGGTGCGACGACAATTTGGTACTGCCGCACCATGCCGCCGACCGTGGCTACTTCGGAAACGCCGGCCACGGTTTGCAGTTCGTACTTCAAAAACCAGTCCTGCAAGGCGCGTAGTTCACCCAGATCGTGCCGACCAGTGCGGTCAACCAAAGCGTATTGATAGACCCAACCCACGCCGGTGGCATCTGGTCCGAGCGACGGCGTCGCCCCTTCTGGCAGATTGCCCGAAACTTGACTGAGGTATTCCAGCACGCGCGAACGCGCCCAGTAGAGGTCAGTGCCTTCTTCAAAAATGATGTAGATGTACGAATCGCCGAACATCGAATAGCCACGCACGGCCACTGCTTTAGGCACGGCCAGCAAGGCGCTGGAGAGCGGATACGTTACCTGTTGCTCGACCACCTGCGGCGCTTGGCCGGGATACGAGGTTTTGATGATCACCTGCACGTCCGACAGGTCGGGAATGGCGTCCAGCGGTGTGTTCTTTACTGCGTACACTCCCCAGAACGTCAGCAGCACTGCCGCAATCAGGACGAAAATCCGGTTGCCTATCGACCAGCGAATGACGGCGGCAATCATGGCGTGCCCCCTCCGCTGCGCGGCTTAATGGCGAGAATGCGGTAGGTGATTTCGTCCAGCCGCTCAAGTTCAAAGCGGATTGGTGTTTCGGGCGCTACTTCACCGAGCGTTACACCGGGCGCCAGTGGCAAATCCATCTTCATGGCTGGCCAGCCAAATTCAACAATCGGGTCATGTGAAAGGTTGATAGTACCTTCTTTGTGTCCCGCGCCGTGATAGGTGCCCTCTGCCCAAACCGCCATCACGGGCAGTGGTGCGTCGGTGGCCTCTGCTTCAGCAGTATCCACCGGTTCCATCCGTTTGAACGCCGCGTTCAGGCTACTCTCAGAGTCGATCAGGAATTGTGCCGAGACCACCACGGTATCGCTTTCCTGCAAACCGGACAGAATTTCCACTTCATGACCGCTTTCTACGCCACTTGTGACGCGAGCGACTTCAAAGCGTCCGGCATCACGCGCCAGCACAACACGCTCTTCATTCCCGCTGCGAATGAGCGCTTCGCGTGGGATCAGCAGAACGTTTTCGCGGGCAGGCAGGGCAATATGCGCACGACCGTACATATTCGGCTTCATCGTTTCGTCTGGGTTGGCAAAGCGCAAGCGGGCGCGGATCGTGCGGGTTTGCGGGTCAAGTTCCGGTGCTAGGTATTCCACTGCGCCGCGCAACACGGTTTGCGGCAGGCTCGTGAGCGTGAGTGACGCTGACTGGCCAAGAGCAACGTGGCGCGCCTGATGTTCAAAAAGATCAACGTAGACCCACGTGCTGGAAAGGTCGGCGAAGGTCATAATGTCAAGTCCGGGGGTAATGTACATCCCATCGCGCACAGCGATTTCGCTGACCACGCCGTTCGCACGGGCATAAACGGGCAAGAGTTGGAACGGACGGCCTTGCTTTTCCAGTCGCTCGATGGTCGATGCCGCAATGCCGAGCGCCAGCAACCGCTCGTGCGCGGCCTG
The DNA here is from genome assembly GCF_000469585.1 of Chrysiogenes arsenatis DSM 11915. NCBI lineage: Bacteria > Pseudomonadati > Chrysiogenota > Chrysiogenia > Chrysiogenales > Chrysiogenaceae > Chrysiogenes > Chrysiogenes arsenatis. The sequence goes on along the minus strand of NZ_AWNK01000010.1, from coordinate 43,651 downwards.
TTTAACACCCGCCTGACCAATCCGCAAAGCGCGCAGGTATTCTTCCTGCGCATTAACGAGCTGCGGCGAGTACCATTCAAAAAGCAGATCGCCCTGTTTTACCCGTTCGCCAAGCGATCGCACCATGAGCCGCTCTATCCACCCTTCGGCGCGCACATGGACATGCGACAGCCGTTTTTCGTCATACGCGACGGTAGCAAATGCTTCTATGGTCGGCGTTATGGTGGCGCGGCTCACCGGTGCGGTACGGACACCAAGGTTCTGCACTACTTCCGGCGCGATGGTAATGCCATTGCCGCCAGAGTCGTTCCCGTCGGCATAAATCGGAATGTAATCCATCCCCATTTCATCCTTCATCGGTTTGTCTGACGTGATGCGCGGGCTGTGTGGATGGCGGTAATAGAGGATTTTCCGTTCACTTTGATCGCTTGTGGCAACGCTTTCGTGCGTGGAGTGATCAACCGTACTCGAGGCGATATACCACGCCGCTCCCGCACCAAGGAAAAAGGCAATGAGAATAAAAAAGGCATTTTTCATGGTTGCACATCCTGATAGTAGAGGAGTCGCGTCACCGTTTTTGCCCGATCCACTTGCAGTTGCACCGCGCTCAACTCATTTTCCAGCTCATACACCGTACTGCGCATCAGATTGATAAAATCATCCGTGCTGTGCTGATAGCTCGCCGTGGCAGCTTCGCTGGCAAGGCGGCTCTGCGGCAGGATATCACTGCGGTAGAGTTGCAGACGTTCGTCAAGGCGTGACAAGCGGCGATGCTGTACGGCAATATCACTCTGCATGCTGCGCAAAAGGTCGGCACGCTCCAGTCTGGCTGCTTCAACCATGTGACGGCTGGCCGCTTCCTGCCGCCCTTGACGCGCACTGGCGAACACAGGAATCGGCACGGTCAACATGACGCCAAAGGTTTCCGTATTGCGATTATTTCTGGCGTACAGGAAATCAACCATTGTACTGCTGTAGTATTGCCCAGCAATTTCCGTCTCTTTTTCGGCAACGCTGATACCCGATTGCATGGCAAGAACAGCCGGATGTTGCGGCAACAGTGCTTCCAAAGATTCCAGTGCCAAAAGGGTCGGAAGGGTGGGGAGTGTTGCGGGAAGGTTCTGCTCAGCCACCTCAGCACCAATCAAGCGCGCCAGCGCGGCGCGGGTTACTTCGGTATTTTCCTGCGCTGCCAGTAAACGATCGCGCTGCATCCGCTCTTCAAGATCCAGCAGTATGAGTTGTTGTTGCGTCAACCCTCCGGCGGCATAGCGTTCACGGGCGACCTGAGAAAGCTCGCCAAGAATGGTGGCATGGTGTTCAATAATATCGACGGCACGCAACTGATACCACAGGTCAAACCACGCCAGCCGCGTTTCGCGCAGAGCATCCAGTGTGGCAATATTTGCGCGGTACTGTGCACTTTCTGCCATGTGCCCCAACTGTTCTTGCCGCAGATCAAGCCGCTTCCAGCGGGGAATTTCCTGGCGCAGGCCGATGGAATATTCATACATGGTCGCCGCATCTTCATAGCCGACAATCAGCTGTGGATCGGGGAAAAATCGCGCTGCACGTGATTCGGTGTGATAGCCCTGCCCGATCTGCTCACTCTGCTGTCGTGGCAAATCACGCCCGATGGCGATGGATTCGGCCTGCGAGAGCTCCAGTAATGGTGCACTGAAAACCGACAGCGGTAGAATCGCGCCGATTAATAGCACCGATACCGCCCTGCCGACACGGGCAAAGCTCAATGATGGTAATAGCATAGAAATACTCCAAAGTTCTGTCAGTGGTTTAAAAACTCAAACGCGAACAAACTCAGGATGCTTGTGGAGGGCGCGGATTGACACTGACAAAAATACGGGGTTGAACCTCGCGGAGTGGCGCTAGGTGAGTGTTGTGAATCTCTTGTGGAGCAAGCTGGAAAGGGATGTGAAATGTGGAAAGGGTGTGGCAGATGCAATCGCCGCACAAGGGGTTGGTGCCATCGTGGCAGAAGTCTGAGGCGGCTTCAGCAAACTCTTCCTGAACGGCATGATGGCCGTGATGGTGTGCCTCACTATGAGCATGGTCAGGCATAGAAATCGCTGTCGGCGATTCTCCTTGCGTGGCAGCAAATGCCAAGGGTGCACCGATTCCCTGAAAGAGGAGCGAGAAAACGGCCACGACAAATATCAGTGTGCGCACTATCTTCATTTTGCTTTGCCCCCCTTTCTGTGGATTTTGTTCGCTTGCCTACGCTTCGGCACAGCACGAATGCAAACAATATACCGAAGCGCAATATTGTCAAGCGGTGGTCAATTCTTGTGGGGAAACTTTTTACGCAGAACCCATCAGCGCTACTTCTCCCTCAACCAGCACCAGTAATTCACCACATTGCATCGGGTGCCAAACTTCATTATCAGTCAGCGGTTCCGTGGCAATGACTGTGACCACATCGTTGGGCGTCGTCACGGCCTGAAAATCCACCGCCATTTCACAGTCACGCAGTTGCGCCTGGTTGAAGGGTGAGCAGCGGGTAATCCATGTCAGTTTCGTGGTGCAGTAGGCAAACAAGTGGGTCGATTCACTTAAAAGCATATTGAAGACCCCCAATAAGCGGAGCTGTTCGCAACATTCACGGATAAGTTTTTGAACGCCAATAAGGTTTGATGGCCGCTTAGGAAACTGGCGTCGGATTTCGCCCAGCATCCAACAAAACGCATATTCGCTGTCGGTAGATCCTGTCGGCTCATAAAACCCCAGCGGAAGCTGGAACAATTCAGCACTCAACTGACCGTTATGGGCAAACGTCCATGGCGAACCCCACAATTCACGGCTAAACGGATGGGTATTTTCCAGACAAACGCCACCCACGTTGGCCTGACGGATATGGCTGATAACAATACCGCTTTTGATGGGATAATCCGCAATAAGTTGCGCCAACCGAGATTCGGCACTTGGCTGCGGATCGTGAAAACAACGCAGCCCTTTCCCTTCATAAAACGCAATCCCCCATCCATCACGATGCGGCCCGGTGCAGCCACCGCGCTGCATCAGTCCACGAAAACTAAAGCATATATCGGTTGGCACATTGGCGCTCATGCCAAGCAGTTCGCACATGGGTTTTTCTCCTTCAATATGGCGGCTGGATGTTTCGTAGGGTTGCCCAGCAGCGTGCGAGTATAAGTTTTTTCCATGGATCATGGTGGCATTTTGCCGTATTGCCTGCAATATTTTTTGTATAGAGAGCCGGGAAGGCAAGAGAAACTGAGTTTTGATCAGCGAAGACGAGAGAAGAGAAGATTTGGCATCGCATTGCTTGCTAGAGCTGTTTGACAAACATCTCGCCCCCCAATATGATCGACCAAACTTTGGGGAGATGAGAAATTGCATGTCTGAACATTCTTCCGGTGCCGGTTAGGTTTTTCCGTTTATAATCCATGAATGTGTTCGGAGATGAGAAAATTGACATAACGCTCGTTATTCTTGGCGTTTTGGCGGTCATTTGGTTGGAGAGTATTCTTACCGTTACTACCAAATATTTCGGCCAACGTACGAAGAAGAGAAAATAGTAATCCTGGTGGGCTTCTGCCCACCTTTTTTTGTCTTCCGATTGTGACATAATATTGCGATGGTTCTGAAACGCGTGGTTTACGCTCGGCCAGTTACCCCCCTGACATATTGCTTTTTGCACACTTCTTGCATGATAAGTTATTGAGACTGTAGGAGAATATCGCTATGATGGCGTTTCCGAAAAATAAAGGGGGGATTGTGCGGCGTTGTATGCGGGGATTGATTCTCATTCTGCTCTTGATGGTCACTCCTGCATGGGGTAGCAATTACGAAACGGAATACTATCAGAACGCCATCAACTATTATCGCGCGCTGGAAAAGAACAGCGCAGTGCAATACCGTTCTTCATGGCTGAATGCTATCGAAAGATTCGAGTATTTCTACTTTAACTTCCCGCGCAGTGAGAATGCACCGAAAGCGATGTACCATGCGGCGCATGCGTACCTGAAACTCTATCGCCTTTCTTCTAAAACCTACGATTTAGAGCAAGCGTTAAATACGTTCCGTACGCTCTCGAATCGTTATCCAGAAAGCAACTTAGCTGATGATGGTGCGTTTTTGGCTGGCGAGGTGTACGAGATCGAAAAAGGTGATTTAGTGCTTGCCTTACGTCAATACGAACAGGTACTGAATCGGTTTCCTTCTGGCGATATGGTGGCAAAAGCCCGTGAGCGGATTGAAAGTATTAACAACCGGGTAGCCGGATCCCCCCCCAGCGTAGTGCAGGCTCCCGCAAAATCAAGCGCACCAGCCAACACTTCATCCAATTCTTCCGCGCGCCTTATCAACATTGATACCTATTCGAATGATGACTATACCCGCGCTGTGCTCCGCTTTTCAGATGACAATGCAGAAGTTTCTTTTAAGCGGCACTGGCTTCGCGAAGATCGTGTGCTTGGCAAGCCTCCCCGTTTATTTATCGATATTTTCGGGGTCGACAAGGATGACAATCTCGACAATATCACCCTTAATAATACGCAACTGACGGCGATCCGCGCTGCCCGCTTTGATCGCGATACGCTCCGTGTGGTATTTGACATCAACACGGTTGATGATTTTAATGTTTTCACGCTCAAAAATCCAACCCGCTTAGTTATTGACTTGAACAGCAACACAGTTGCGAAAACACAGCAGACATCGGGAGCAATGAACACCGCAGCGGTGGCAACACCATCAAAAATTGAACCGTCCACTTCGTCATCGACCGCCGTTCCCGTCGTCGACGCGAAAGGGAAACTCCGCCCAGGACAAACTCCAAGCAGCAGCTCCACCCAAATTGCTTCGCTTACGCCAACTCTTTCCGGCGGCTCCATGAGTTTAGCGCGTCAACTTGGCTTGCACGTCAACCGCGTGGTGATCGACGCTGGCCACGGCGGCCGTGATCCAGGCGCAATAGGCTATCGCGGGTTGCGCGAAAAGGATGTTGTGCTCGATCTTTCACTGAAAGTAGCCGACTACTTGCGTCGCCATTCCACCCTTGACGTTCTCCTCACTCGTACAACGGATGTTTTTTTACCACTAGAAGCACGGACAGCCTTTGCGAATACGAAAAAAGCCGATATGTTTATCTCGATCCATGCGAACGCGAGCCGTAATACCAAAGCATTTGGGATTGAAACGTACTTCCTGAACATTGCTACCGACCCGGAAGCGATGGAATTGGCGGCACGCGAAAATGCCATCAGTGAAAAAAGTGTCAGTGACTTGCAAGGTATTTTAAAAGATTTGATGATGAATTCAAAAATCAGCGAGTCAACCGTACTGGCGCAAGCCGTACACCGGCAACTTGTAAATGGTGTGCGCCAGCGTTATCCTGATATTCCCGATAAAGGGGTGAAGAAAGCACCTTTTTATGTCCTTATCGGAGCGCAAATGCCCTCAATTTTGCTCGAAGTGGGCTTTATTTCGAATCGACGCGAAGGGGAATTACTGGCGAGTCCTGCCTATCGCGAATTACTTGCAGAACATATTGCACGCGGCATCATGCGCTATGCGGCTCAATGATCATACTGAGGGAGATGTCATGGAAAAATTCGATATTTTTGAAGGCTTTATTCGCTATTACGGCTCCGCCTACCTTGTCGTCGATAAAACGCGCGGACTTTGTACCGGCATTGCTGACAAATATTTCAATGCCGAAAAACAAGTCGTTCTCATTTTTAACCCGATGACACAACCACCATGGAGTTACGAAAACGAGTGCCTTGCCTGTACGTTGGTGTTTGAAGGGAACCGCACGTCAGTGTTGATTTCAAACGATGCAGTGGTCGCCACCTATTCGATTTTTGACGAAAAAATTCAGGGTCAGGCGTATTTTCCCAAAGAACTTGATGCGATTTTTGCCGAAAATCGTTCGCAATCAATGCCACCCATCCCAACGGATTCATCTGAAAAAACAGGCGAAGAAAAACCCAAAATCCGCAAATTGTTCCCTCGCTAACTGTTGACCATGGACGTTGCCACGCTCGACCAAACGATATTTCGTATCAGTGATATTCGCGGTGACGCCCGCGCCGGACTCCATACGGCTGCCATTCAGGCAATCGTATGCGGGATAGCGCAGTGGCTGCATGGGCGCGGCGTTGCGGTTCCAACACTCTTTGTCGGTCACGATAGTCGACTCCATTCGCCGCGCATCGCCCATGATGTCTTATGCGCTTTGCACCAGCAAATGCCACAAAGCTCTATTCATTTTGGTGGGTTATGTACCACGCCTATCGCCGCCTTTGCGACGCGTTACGCGACACCATGCTTTGACGTCTCGCTGATGATAACCGGCAGTCATCACCCGCCGGAAATCAATGGACTCAAACTGACACTGCGCGGTGAAATCCCTACCCAAAGCGATTTACAACAGATTGCTTCCTGTGCGGTACAAGCTTTCGTCAATGCTCCGCATAAAATTTCACTTCCGACTGACACCATCGCGCGCGAAACAGTACACCAGCAATACCGTGATTTTTTAACCAATAAACCCTTTCGCCTCGATGGGTTGCGCATTGCGATTGATGGGGGACATGGCAGTTGTGGCATCATCGCACCACACGTGCTCCGTTTGCTTGGTGCCGAAATACACGAACTCTTTTGCGTCCCCGATGGTCATTTCCCTGATCATCACCCTAATCCGGCGATTGCCACCAATCTGATGACACTCGAGCGGTATGTCGCCACGCATAAACTTGATATCGGCTTTGCCTTTGATGGCGATGGCGATCGGCTGGCGGTTATTCTTGGCGGCCACGGCCGCTTGCGCATGGAAGAACTCCTCTTGCTACTGGCATGTGATATCCGTTCGCAACGGCCAGATGCCATAACCGCCATTGGAGATTGTAAACTCTCGCAGGTTTTCTTTGACCAGCTGCACGAACTTGGGATCAAGGCAATGTTCGGGAAGACCGGTCGCTCTTTGCTCCGCACACAGATGATTGAGCAGCACGCCCTCCTTGCCGGGGAATTAAGTGGCCATATTTTCTTTGGCGATGATACTACGGCGCTTGACGATGCGCTGTACGCAGCGTGCCGCTTTGGCAATTTTTTTCGTACCCACCAAGCGGAAATAGGCGAATATATTGCCCCTTTTCAAACAGTGGTCAACACCCCCGAACTCTATGTTTTTGCGCCCGTGCCGTCGTTGCAAACCTTTTTTGAAGCGCTCACTCTTGACTGTGCTTCCCCTGAGTTCCGCAAACAGTACGGTATTCGCGATGTCATCACGGTTGATGGGCTCCGCATCGTGTTTCACGAAGGATGGGTATTACTGCGAACCAGTACTACACGCGCCGCGCTTTCGTGTCGTTTTGAAGCCACGACGCAGGACCAACTTGATCACTATCGCTGCCTCGTCGCGCATCTGTTACGCGAAAGAGGATTGCCACAACTCGCAATTGATATCGACCCACCACGTCATACTCCTACGCATGGAACGCTCGTTCAGCACTCCAACTTTCCCTCGGCAACCTGCGCGCCACGCCATATCACTATTTGGCGGCCACCACACTATGCCACCAACGCATACCAGCGCTATCCGGTTCTGTACGTTCACGATGGGCAGAATTTGTTTGACCCAGCAACCTCTTTTGCTGGGGTCGATTGGGGATTCGGCGTAACCATGGAACGGCTGATTGCCGAAGGTGCCATCCGCGAAGCAATTGTCGTTGGCATTTGGAATACACCGGAACGTTATAACGAATACGATGCCACGCGGGTTTTTGAAAACGCTCTGAGTCACGTAGAGCAGCGCGCGTACCAACAGGAATGGGGAACACCAAAAGGCGATACCTATCTCGCCTTTCTCGTTAACGAGCTAAAGCCTTTTATTGATATGCATTACCGCACACTTTCTGATCAAAACAATACGTTTCTGCTGGGTTCCAGTATGGGTGGCATTATTTCCATCTACGGCCTGTGCGAATATCCACACGTATTTGGTGGCGTAGCCGCACTTTCAACGCACTGGCCAGCCGTTGCAGGAAAAATGGAGGTCTATTTGGCTGATCACTTGCCACCTGCGGGAACGCATCGGCTCTATTTTGATTTTGGAACGGAAGGGGTCGATGCGCCGTATGAAGCCTATCAGCAGGTCGTTGATAGACGAATCCGTCTGGCGGGATATGTGGAAAATGAAGATTGGATAACGTGCAAATTTGACGGCGCCGAGCACTCAGAAGCGGCTTGGCGCGAACGACTCGAGCTGCCATTGATGTTCTTGCTGTCAGAGCACAAAGCACTCTGAGCGTCTGTACACTGACAAAAAAAGCGGGCATACTCGCCCGCTTTTTTTGTCAGTGCATATTCACTTGTGTCCGCTACAGTGTACCACCAGCAACGTACATAGCAAATGAAGCCGCAAGAACCAAGAAATAGCACACTAACAGAATTGTCCCTATCCCTACCATGACACTACCCTCCCTCCATGGAGTTATGTCGATGTATCGGTTGGCGACAAAAAAAACTTGAGTGGCGCTATTGGCTATTCAATGTTTTCCACAAAAAGTTGATCAATATAGTCGAGCGTGCCACCAATAGAACCTAAGCTTTCAATCACTCTCTCTATCGCCATGGGGTCAACAACAAGTTCATCACGCATTGCACTCAGCGTGTCGATGGTCGTACTGAGTAATGCTTTCGATTGCGATAATCCGCCATTTTGTTGAATGACTTGACGCATATAAGCGTAACGTTTTTCGTGAAAGAGCTTTGAGCCGGCTTTCGTAAGGGTATTAACAATCGCTTCATTTTCAAACGGCTTCATAAGGTAAAAATCAACGCCAAGAGCGATCAGGTTGCACAGGTAATCCGCTTCATTATGTGCCGAGGTGACCACAATAAGTTGACTTGGGTTTATTTTGCGGATCTGCCTGATAAACTCAAGCCCGTTCATAATTGGCATGTTGATGTCGGTAATAACTATGTGATGCAACGCTGGTTGATATTTTTCGAGCGCTATTTTCCCATTCGATGCGGTCTCTACATTTTTGAAATATAAGGAAAGAAGTTTCTCCGCTGCTTTCAACACCGAAATTTCATCTTCCACATAGAGAACATTTAAATGTTTGCTATAAAAAGAAAGAGTATCTGTTTGCATAATCACCCCCACCAAAGATTATTCCCAATCCAGAAGCAGCATACCTTTCACAAGTTACTCTTTCAATAAAAAACAGTTCCCTGAGTTACAGTGCTTCGCTTATTTCAAGGGAAACACCGATAAGTGCATCTTCTTCACCTTCGTCACCGTCAAAATCGAGGGCGATCCCTTCAAGCTGCAACTGGGGGTATTTGCGCAAAAAACGATCAAGAATCGTGAAAATCTGGTCTTCAACTTCCGCAATATCATCAAAAAACTGTGGATTTACTGGCGACATATAAAGCCTTTCAAAAAATAATAGTGGCTTGGTACACGATTATTTCGGAAATGTCTACTGAACTTCTAGACGCAAAAAAGGGTTTAATCACGTTACAGCAGGGACTTTATTGTGATTTTCACATGGTAATATCCCTTAGAAAATCGTCAAGTGGAGACTCTGATGAATATATTTATTGCGCGGCAACCTATATTCGACCTCAATATGGAAGTATATGCCTACGAGCTGTTATTTCGCATAGATGGCGCCGAAATATATGATTACTCTGACGGAGACAAGGCAACCGCAAAGGTTCTTGCCGAAACGCTTAACTCACTTGATCTTTCAAATTTAACGGGGCAACAGCGCTATTTTATTAATTTTACCGCTAATCTGCTCATCAGCGATGTGGCATCACTTTTCCCAAAAGAATTACTCCATGTCGAAGTCCTCGAAGATGTCGAGCCAACTCCGGAAATACTTACCGCCTGCCGCAACTTGCGCGAGAATGGGTACATGGTCGTGCTTGATGACTTCGAATACAAGCCATCCATGCAGCCACTGGTAGACCTTGCCAATATTATCAAAGTCGATTGTTTATTGTCGCCGAAAGAAGAGTGGGAAGCGACCGCCAAGCGAGTAGAAGGAAAAAACATCAAACTTCTTGCCGAAAAACTGGAAACACGAGAAATGTTTGAAATGGCAAAAGCGATGGGATATGAGTACTTTCAGGGCTATTTTTTCAGTCGCCCAACTCTTACAGAAGTAAAAGACGTTGGCCCTAACAAGTTAAACTCCATGAATTTAATGCGAGAAATCAATCGCCCTGATGTTGACATGAAGAAGTTGGAGCAGATTATCCGCCAAGATGTCTCGCTTTCTATGAAACTCCTGAAACTGATTAACTCGGCTGTTTTCAGCTTGCGAACCGAAGTAACTTCAGTCGGCCAAGCGATACGACTCCTGGGACTCAGTAATGTTCAAAAATGGTCATCTGTAGTAGCGCTCGGACAAATGGGCGAAGGGCTTCCCAAAGAACTCATTGAACTCACGCTGATTCGCGGACATTTTTGCGATTTACTCGCTAAATCAGCAAAAACAGCGATACCTCCTGATAGCGCCTATCTGGTAGGAGTTTTTTCACTGATTGATACGTTCATGGGACGTCCACTCGCTGAACTCCTTGCCGACCTACCGCTGGCAGAAGATCTGAAGTGGGCACTGTTAAAACGCATCGGAACACTAGGCAATTTGCTGCGCCTCATAGAAGCGTACGAACAGGCCGATTGGCCATTATGTGAATCAATATGCGAGCCGCTTGGGGTAAACCCTGACGCCATCTCTGCCGTCTATTTACAGTCGGTAAAAAAATCGCGGGATGTTTTAGAGCACATGGAGCGGTAGCGCCTTTCCTTAAGTTCTCCTCCCTGCGGGACGAAAAGGATATATGCCGGCTATTTTATTTTTGTAGAAACAACGGCATAACGACCAAGCAAGGAGGCACATCATGTCCGATCTTTCTGGAATTGCAGCCCAAGCAACTGCCATGAGCCAACAACGGGTTTCGCAAGAGTACGCCGTCACAATGGCCAAAAAAACGATGGATGTTGCGCAGCAGCAAGGTGAAGCCATGATAGAGATGATGAACTCAATCGGCCAGGGAGTTGTTGGTCCCGGTGGTGTCGATATCCGGGGCTAAAAAGCATTACGCACGAAAAAGGCGGCAAGGGACACCCTTAGCCGCCTTTCTTTATTTTGACAAAATGCTTAAACTATATACAATCAAACGGAAATTCGCCCAATGAGGAGCAAATATGGTGAGCCACGGAAGAAAGCGGATTTTGGTAGTTGACGACGAAGATCAAATGCGCCTTGCTCTCCGCGAAACGCTGGTGCGAGCGGGATATGACGTAATTACCGCTTTCGACGGATCAAATGCTCTCAAAAAACTCTCTGAAAATACGTTTGATGCGGTCATAACCGATCTGCGCATGCCAGTTATGGATGGCGTCGCATTCCTGCAACGTGCGTTAGATATCTACCCGCGACTCCCTATCGTTCTCATGACCGCCTACGCAACCGTTGACACCGCCGTGTATGCGATGAAAGCTGGTGCTTTTGATTACCTGATGAAACCGTTTTCTCCGGAAGCACTCGAAGCAATATTTGAACGGATTTTCCTCTATACTGACGCTACGGTCGCTCACGAAGAGGCCACCGCAGCGGAAACTCCTGAGCCACGTTGCGAACCTAAAAGTGATACCGTGACCATCATTACGTGCGATCCACGCACCCTAGAATTAGTTCAGCTCGCGCGCGATGTGGCAAATTCGAGCGCCAATGTATTTGTGAGCGGCGAATCGGGAACGGGCAAAGAGCTGTTTGCTAAAATGGTACACTATAGTGGTTCACGTGCACACAAGCCGTTTGTTGCCATCAACTGTGCCGCACTCCCAGAAAACTTGCTTGAAAGCGAGCTTTTTGGGTATGAAAAAGGGGCTTTTACGGGAGCCACGGCACGTAAGCTAGGGAAATTTGAACAGGCTGACGGCGGTACGCTTTTACTTGACGAAGTGACAGAAATGCCACTCCACCTTCAGTCAAAACTCTTACGAGTTTTGCAAGAAGGAGAAGTTGATCGCGTAGGCGGCAGTAAAGCCGTCAAGGTTGATGTCCGCATTGTCGCCACCACCAATCGGCGACTGCTGGAAACTATTTCGGCACGCGAATTCCGCGAAGATCTCTACTATCGTCTCAATGTCATCCCTATAGAGATTCCTCCACTCAGAAAGCGAAAAAATGATATTCCGCAATTAGTTACTCACTTTGTCGCAAAATACAATGCGCGTAACCATAAAGCGATAGAAGGGGTCACCCCAGAAGGAATTGCCGCGTTAATGGCACACGATTGGCCAGGTAATGTGCGCGAACTGGAAAATATTATCGAACGTGCCGTTGTGATTAGTCGTGAACCATGGTTGACGCCGGAAAAACTTTTCTTACATGGCATCCTTGCACCAAATCCGCTCAGTGAAGAAAAAATAAACGTCACCACCGCCGTGCCTGAAGTTGCCGCAACCGAGGGTGTCGCCAGTTATGCACCCGATCATGCGGGCAGCGAAAGCCTTACCGTCAGCGTTGGAACCAGCGTACAGGATATGGAACGAAGACTTATTCTAAAAACACTTGAACAGTGCCAAGGCAACCGCACAAAAGCGGCCGATCTGCTTGGAATCACCAGTCGAACGCTCCTCAATAAAATCAAAGAGTACCGCGCGATGGGAATTCACATTGACTGACACGTGCAGATGGCACGTTTTCTGCATATCTTTTTCCTGCAAGAAAGGGGGCGACTATGTTCATCAACAGCATGTTTTCGCGAGGCACAATTCCGATACTCAGTACCGTAATGGATCTACGCTCGCGCAACCAGGATATCATTAGCTCGAACATAGCCAACGCTGAAACCCCCAACTACAAGGCAAAGAAATTGGTGTTTGAAGACCAATTGCGCGAAGCAGTATTCGGCAGCAAAGCGGACAAAGAGTTAATGCCAATGGCAAAAACTCATCCCGATCACTTGCCAGACAATGGGTTAATCCCTTTCGTGCCATATATTGATCTGCAAAATAATCAAACGGTTCGCAATGACGGCAATGATGTTGAGCTGGAAAAAGAGATGGGAAATATGATCGAAAACTCGATGATGTTTAATGCCGCATCGCAAATCGTTGCCAAGAAAATCGAAGGGCTGAAAAACGCTATTCGTGAAGGGAAATAACCATGAGTTTTTTTGACGGATTAAAAATCACCGGTTCAGCCCTCTTTGCGCAGCGTCAGCGGATGAACGTTATTTCGAGTAATATGGCCAATGCGCATACGACCCGCACTGAAGACGGCACGTACTATAAGCGAAAAGATCTTGTCTACAAATCACAGTCCATCGATGCCGACAAGCCTCGCGAATTCATGCAATCACTTTTTCCCACGTCCTTTGATGAAGTGTGGCGAGAAAAGCTTGAAGGGGTTAAGGTTCAGGCTATAATAGAGGACACCGATCCGCCAACACTCCGTTACGATCCATCACACCCGGATGCGGACGAAGAAGGGTACGTTGCGTTTCCTAATATCAACATTGTGGAAGAGATGACCGATATGGTAACTGCCAGCCGTTCGTATGAAGCGAACATCACCATCATTGAAACGATCAAACAAATGGCCAACAAGGCTCTTGAAATAGGGAAGGGGTAAGCCATGAGCAGCCTCAACATAGGCGGGATGCCGATTCTTCAGATGACAAAACCGACTGCCGAGCTTGAAAAAGCGAAGCCGTCTCTGGAGGAAATCGGCAAGGATTCGCCACAATTTTCCGAATTCCTTAAACAGTCCATGAAAGAAGTGGTCGTCGCACAAAAAGATGCAGATCACGCTATTAGTGAACTTATGGCGGGTGAGTCGAAAGATATTCACTCCACAATGATCAAAATGCAACAAGCCAGCGTCTCCTTGCAAATGATGATGCAGGTTCGTAATAAAATAGTCGATGCTTACCAGGAAGTTATGCGGACACAAGTTTAGCGTGTGTCCGCAATTTTTTCTGTTTGAAAACTTTTCGGACTGGTGCTAACTTCAGTAGAAATTTTCTCCTGTGAGCGGTCTGCCATGAAGTTTTCCATACAAGATCTTGTCAGTCAGCTAAAAACACTCTTCGATAAGCTCTCCTTGCCACAAAAGATTACTATTGCCTTAACATTGGCCGCTGCCGTGATTACGATTGTGACGTTGATAATCTGGGCCGCCGTTTCCAATAAACCGGGACAATCAATATTGTATTCCAACCTCTCCACTGCAGACGCAGGCGAGATCACCAGTAAACTCACCGAAATGCGCATCCCATATCAGCTGACCAGCGAAGGCTCAGCCATTGTGGTTTCAAGCGATAAAATATACCAGACACGACTTGACTTAGCGCAGCAAGGGCTGCCCAAAGGCGGTGGTGTCGGGTTTGAGATTTTTGACAATACCAGCCTCGGGATGACCGAATTCATCCAAAAAGTCAATTTTCGCCGCGCCCTACAAGGAGAATTAGCGCGCACGATTATGGCGATTGATGGGATAGAAAACGCCCGTGTGCACATTGCCCTGCCGGAAAAATCCCTGTTTATTGATCAGGAAAAACCGGCAGAAGCAAGTGTTGCGCTGAAGTTGGTCAAGTATTCCACGTTAAGCGGTCCGCAAGTAAAAGGGATTATCCACCTTGTTGCCTCATCAGTTGAAGGGCTGAAACCGGAGCACGTCGTTGTCATTGATGATAAAGGGCGTATTCTGAATGAACTGATTCAAGAGCGTGATAAAGAAAATACGCTCACCGTTACACAGCTCACCTATCAAAAGGATGTAGAGCGCAAGCTGAAAGGGCAACTCGATAACTTGCTTGTGAGTATCCTTGGTCAGGGCAATGCGTTTTCAAATGTTACGGTTGAACTCGATTTCGATAAGATTGAAGAGCAAATAGAAACGTTTGATCCCGAAAACGTCGTCCGCTCCGAACAGCGCATTAACGAGCAAGAAATCGGTCGCAACGTCGAGGGGGGTATCCCAGGCGTACGCGCCAACGTTGCCGATCAAGAAGACCCTGAAGCAGGCATTAGCCGTCAACGCTCCAAAGAAGCGGAAACCATCAACTATGAAGTTGGCAAAACAACGCGCCATATCGTCAGAAGTCGTGGGCAAATTAAGCGCATTACTGTTGGCGTCGCGGTCAATGGACGGTACGTTGACCAGTTGAATGACGATGGCAAAAACCAGCTTGTCTATCAAGCCCGTGACGAAGCCGAGCTTACGAAAATTACCGAGCTGGTGCAGAGCGCTATCGGCTATCTTCCAGACCGTGGCGACCGCGTTGTCGTAACAAGCTTAGAATTTGGCACCCCTCCGAAAGGGATGTTTGATCAAATCATGGAGATGCAAGACGTGTGGACTGAACTCCTGAAGTACCTTGGGATTTTCCTTTTCTTCCTGTTTACGTTCTTGTTTGTCGTCCGGCCTGTCATGCGCTGGGTTGTTGATATGACGCGCCCTGAAGATGAAATCAAACGTACTTTTGGTACGGGCGAAAAGAAACCAAAAACCATTATCCCGACAAAACTCCCCAAAACACTTTCCGAACTTGAATCAGAAATGGAAAATCAAATTGATTCCGAGTCTTCGCTTTCCGTCGACGCAGTGCGCGGAAAAGTCATCAAAAAGAAACTTTCGGAATTGGTGGAAGAGAATCCAGCCATGGCGGCGCAATTGGTGCGCGTATGGATTAAAGAAGAAGGCAAGGGAGCATAATGGGCGTTACCTATGACATGCTTTCGGGCTATCAAAAAGCCGCGGTTCTTTTGATTGCTTTGGGCGACCATTATGGTTCACTGATCCTTGAAAACCTTGACGACGAAGAAGTTGGCGAGATTTCCAAAGAGATCGTTCTTATGCGTGACGTCGAACAAGAAACCGTCGATCAGGTACTCGACGAATTCCACCAAATGTCGATGGCCAAAGGCTATTTAACAAAAGGTGGCTTGGAATATGCGAAATCAATTCTGAACAAATCACTGGGGCCGGAAAAAGCGCGGAAAATCATCGACCGTTTAACACGCGCTTTGGAACAATCCAGCGGATTTGCCTTCTTGCAAAAAGTCGATCCTGCACAATTGGCTAAATTCATTCAGAACGAACACCCACAAACTATTGCGCTTATTATGGCACACCTTGACCCGACCCAAGCGGCAGAATCACTCGCCGCACTGCCCGAAAACCTGCAACCGGAAGTTGCCATTCGTATGGCAAATCTTGACGAAATCTCCCCTGAAGTCGTCAAGAAAATTTCCACTGTTTTGGAGGAAAAATTGGACGCCTTCACCTCCTACAACGTCGAAATTGGTGGCGTACGCTCCGTGGCCGAAATTTTCAACCGCATGGATCGCTCTACCAGCAAAACGACACTCGAAAAACTGGAAAAACTGGCACCGGAATTGGCTGCACAAATACGCGACATGATGTTCGTGTTCGACGACATACGGATGCTTGGCGATCAGGGCATTACCGAAATTCTGAAACGGGTCGATAAAAAAGCCCTCACGATTGCCCTCAAAGGGGCAGATGCCGACCTACAAGCAAAATTCTTTGGCTGCATGTCAAAACGTGCCTCCGACACACTCAAAGAAGAGATGGAATTCCTTGGACCAGTCAAAGTGCGTGACGTAGAAAAAGCACAGCAGGAAGTCGTTGAAGTTGTCCGCGCACTTGAAGAAGAAGGAGTCATCACGCTTGGCGAACAGGACGAAGTGATCGGGTAGCCACCGCGTGAGAGCGAGCGAACAGGAAGGGAACCGTGAAAAAGATTATCCGGCGCGGCGATAAACGCGAAGATGTCAAAATCTATGATTTTCAGTTCTCTAAACAGTTTAAGCGCGAAGATTCCCGCGATGTTTACCGCATGCCAAAATTCCACTGGGAACACCCAGAAGAAACACAACAAGCCGAAGCTGGCCGGAAAATATTTAAAAAATTGGATTTTACCCCACTCTTAGATGAAAGTAGTTATGGCCGCCCACCAGTAGATCCGCCACCAGCCGACTCCAGCGTTTTTCCTTTTTTCGGGGAAGCGGAGCAACGCGAAGTACAGGAAATAACCGAAGACACACAGACACTCTATGTATCGTTTTCCCATGGAAAAACGACCCTTTCTGCGACACCAGCGGTAGAATCCAAAAAAACTGATGTCGCCGCAAAAAACGCGCCCCAACCAATGGACGCCAATACACACCACCTCTCCGACACAGAAGTTAGAGCACGACAGCAGGAACTCAATAAAGCCGAAAAAAAACTTGCTGAGTTGACTGCTCACATCGCTGCCAGTGAAGCAAAAATCAATCAACTGATTGAAGAAGAAGCGCGCCATACATCGGCACTCGAACAGGCAAAAAGCGAAGCCAGTACCGTACTTGCCAAAGCGCGCGAAGAAGCCGCCGCCGTGACCGAAGCCGCACGAGTCGTCGGACACGAAGCCGCCAAACAAGAATTGATTACCATCGAAGCCGAAAAACTCGACCAAGTACGCCAGGATTACGTTGCCGCCGTCACACGCCTCAACGAAGCCGCAAAGAAATTTGAAAGCACCTACCTTGGGGCGGAAGGCGAGTTAATCGACCTTGCCGTGCATATTGCGGGGAACATTATCAATGCTGAATTGCAAACCAATCGCCTCGTCATCGTTGGTCAGGTCAAAAAGGCAATTGCCGAGCTCGTGAACCGTGAAAAAATTCTGATTAAAGTGGCACGCGAAGATTATGACGCTATCAGTAAAGCAAAGTTTGATCTTATCAAAGAAGTCAGCGGTCTGAAAACGATTGATATTGAAGCCGATGAATATCTCCGCCGTGGCAGTTGTGTTGTGGAAAATGAATATGGCTCCGTGCAAACAGACGTGAAAGGGAGCCTCAGCGAAATTGCACACGCCCTCAAAGGGGAAGGGGTACACTAATCGACATTACCGCCCTCAAGCAACGCATCGACACGACTAAAACCGTAAAATTAGTCGGAAAAGTTTCGCAAATTATCGGCCTGCTGATTGAATCACGCGGCCCTGCTGCCTCCATCGGCGAGCTCTGCCTGATTCATCCCATCATCGCCACCGCGCGCCCAATACACGCTGAAGTCGTTGGATTCAAAGAAGATCGCATCCTACTCATGCCGCTCGGCGATCCCGTTGGCATTGGCCCAGGAAGCCGCGTTGAGGCCGTTAAGGAGCCATTTGTCGTAGGCGTCGGCCCCGAGTTGATTGGGCGCGTCCTCAATGGACTTGGCGCTCCCATTGACGGCAAAGGCGAACCAAACTGCAAAATTTTTTACCCCGTACTGGCAACGCCGCCGAACCCATTCACCCGCAAACGGATTGAAACCCCCGTTGGCACCGGCGTGCGCGCCATTGATGGACTGCTGACCTGCGGCAAAGGGCAGCGCGTGGGCATCTTTGCTGGCTCCGGCGTCGGAAAATCGACACTGTTGGGGATGATCGCCAAAAACACTCAAGCCGAAATCAACGTGATCGCTCTGATTGGTGAACGTGGCCGCGAAGTGCGCGAGTTTGTCGAGCGCGATTTGGGCGAAGAAGGGCTTTCGCGCAGCATTCTGGTCGTCGCAACGTCCGATCAACCTGCGCTGGTACGTCGTCAAGGGGCATTTGTCGCCACCGCAATTGCTGAATACTTCCGCGACCAAGGGAAAAATGTGATGCTGATGATGGACTCTGTCACACGTTTTTGCATGTCACAGCGCGAAATTGGACTCGCCGTTGGCGAACCACCAACCACAAAAGGATATACTCCATCAGTTTTTGCCCTTCTACCGAAACTGATGGAACGTGCCGGAACCAGTGACGGAGAAGGATCCATCACAGCACTCTACACTGTCCTCGTCGATGGAGATGATTTGATGGAACCTATTGCCGATGCCTCGCGCTCGATTCTAGACGGCCACATCGTCTTAACGCGCCGCATCGCCGCTCGCAATCACTTTCCCGCCATTGATGTTCTTGGCAGCGCATCGCGCGTTTTTGGCGAAGTCACGACCCCCGAACATCGCGAGAAAGCAGGGCGCTTACGCAATCTTTTAGCCGTGTATAGCGAAACGGAAGACTTAATCAACATTGGCGCCTATGTAAAAGGGACAAATAAGCAGATCGACCTTGCCATTAGCCGCATGGACGCTATCAACACCTTTTTGCGCCAAGACGTCAACGAAGTGACTCCGATTGAGCAGGTCATTGCCCACATGCAGAAAGCGCTTGGTGAATAAGATTGTCATTTATATTTCGCTTCGCAAAGTTGCTAGAACACCGAGAAAGACTCATTGACGAGCAACAACGAAAGATAGCCGCACTGCGCGAAAAACGGCAACTCGCTCAGCAACAGTTCGTCGAATTAGAAAAATCCGCCGCCGAAAATGTCGAAGCCACCGCCCATTACCGCCGCAGTGGCGATATGCCAACAGCACAGCTCTACAGTAATTATTACCCAATACTCATGCAGAAAATTCATCAGAAAAAAATCGAAATCGCCAGCATTGAAGCCGATCTCAAACGCGAAAATGAAAAGCTAAAAAAACAATTTATGGAGAAGAAAAGCCTCGAACTGCTCAAAGAGCGCGATCATATTGCGTGGTTACAAAAAGAAAAACTGGACGAAGAAAAAATGCTCAATGAAATCAACGCCATCCGCTACAACACGCAGATGCGCGAAAACATGCGTAAAGACTAAAAAAGCCAAGCACTGTTGTGCTTGGCTTTTTTTAATGGTCGCATTTTGGAGCGGGGGACGGGACTCGAACCCGCGACCCTCAGCTTGGGAAGCTGATGCTCTACCAACTGAGCTACACCCGCGACGAAGCGGAACACTAGCGAAATTCCTACACTTCGTCAAGCGGAAACATGTTTTGATAAAAAGATATCGGTGCTCCGTAGTGTTTAAACTCAGGATATGCTTTTCATGATTGCCATTCTCGTTGACGTGAAATATAGTAACCATTGCATAATGCAGGGGGTACAATGATATGGTAGCGTTGTTTTCGGTATCTCAGGTTGCCCATGAATTAAATCTTCATCCAGACACCATTCGTCGCTGGGAAAAAAAGGGATTGATCAAATCGCACCGCGATACATGTAATCATCGTGTATTTTCGCTTGATGAGGTTCATCGAGTTCACAGGCAGCAGATGCAAAATTCGCAGGTGGATCGGTTTGAAGTACTGAAAGCCGATTCACAGAGCGGTTTTTCATCTATCGAGCTTTTTGCAGGAGCGGGTGGAATGGCTCTAGGATTTGAAAACGCGGGATTTACGCACAGCCTGCTTGTCGAAATAGATAAAACTGCCGTTTCCACGCTCCATCATAATCGACCAATATGGCCTACCGTTCATGCTGATGTAAGCAAGGTTGATTTCAAAAGTCTTCAGGCTGATGTTGTCGCGGGTGGTTTCCCTTGCCAAGCTTTTAGCTATGCAGGCCACCGACTTGGGTTTGAAGATACGCGTGGGACATTATTTTTTGAGTTTGCTCGCTGCATTGCCGAAACCACCCCTCGCATAGTTGTAGGGGAAAATGTTAGGGGATTACTGAATCATGATAACGGCAATACGCTTCAAACAATGCTTCAAGTACTTGACGAACTTGGGTATGACACAGTTCACCGAGTTTTGCGAGCGCAGTATCTTGATGTTGCCCAAAAGCGTGAACGTCTTGTTATCATTGGATTACGTCGCGACTTCGAGAGTGATTTTTTTCTTCCTAAAGCGAAAAATTACATCGTTCCGCTACGCGCAGCGCTCCATCAAGTCCCCGAAAGCAATGGCGCTCAATACACGGAAAAAAAGCGAAAAGTCATGGAGCAGGTTCCCGAAGGTGGCTACTGGCGAGATTTGCCTGACACCGTGCAACGGGAGTATATGGGTGCGAGTTACTTCCATACAGGAGGAAAAACTGGCATGGCTCGCCGCCTCTCTTGGTCGGAGCCAAGCCTAACGTTGACGTGTAATCCGGCACAAAAACAAACGGAACGGTGCCACCCCTCTGAAACAAGACCGCTGTCAGTGCGTGAGTATGCGCGTATTCAAAGCTTTCCCGATGAATGGCACTTTGCGGGATCAACCAATGCCCAGTACAAGCAAATAGGTAATGCCGTGCCGGTGAATCTCGCCTATCACGTCGGATGCTGTGTGCGAGGCATGCTGGAAGGAAGTTTTGATGCTGAGACTATGGAACGGGTTGAGCGAACGTCTGCTGGAAAAAATCAAGAAAGAGGGGATCGCGAGCAAGATTCACACCAGTACAACTCCCCTCTTCTGCCATTAGTGTTTGAATAACATTTGGAAGCACACGATAGAGTTGGTAGAGCGCATCTTTTTGTCCGGTAAGAAGTTCGTAAAAACTCATCCCATCGATTTCAAGAATACGACGCTGCTCCGTTTTCCGGCTGCTGTTGCGGTTATCTGGTGGCGTAAAAGGTTTTGTAAATCGTTGTTGTCGAGCGGAAATAACCGTGACGTAATACGCCGTATATCCGTGATATTTTGATGTCTTGTGGTTAACGGCGCCGTCAAGTTCTTCGTAAACGGATTTGAGATCAGACTTTTTGACGGTATTGTGCTTGTTTTTGATTTCAGCCACAATTTTCAGGTGATCATTGGCCAGATCGACAAACCCCTCTTGCGGACAATAGCAGTGTTCAACGCTTGACAATATGCTTTGATGAAAATGTCCCAGCGCATTTTGCAGGGTTTTCTGAGCCTGACGGCGCTTTTCGGAAGCAATCCACTGCCCTAAAGAGATATTTTGTAAACCAGCGTCGAAAAGAGCAGAAAAAGGATCAATCGCATTCCGCGCAAAATCCTTTTCTGCTTTGTTGATCCCGTCGAGTCCTTTTTCAAGCACAACTTTGACATGGCCTATGAGTGCCTCGTCTGGAATCCATGTCAGCATTGTGTTCTTTTTCAGCAAACTACCCCTCCGAAATGTAAAAGTAGCTTTCGCGAATGGCGTCATCGAGTTGATTCAATTGCCCTTGGAAGGTGTCGCAGAACTCGTGCAGTCCTTGCTCCAAAATATCATCGACTTCCGTGTACGAAAGCTCTGCCACTAATTTGCCGACGACTTTTTCAGCCTGATTGCCAAAGGTTCCCACCGGTCTTCCTGAGAAGTAATGGAGTGTCCTTTGTGCTGAAAGCAGGCAAAAAAGAAGCGCGCGCGGGTATGTATGCGATTGCAATAGGAATTTCGCGACGTTTTGCGGGTTTACCGGCCCATAAATCTGACGATAGGGCTCTAAGGCGCTGATGGAGCGCAGGAGTGCCGCCCAGAGTGTATCGTCAAACGAACTGCCAAAGTCACCAAGCGATTCCAAGAGCGAGTAGGTTTTTACGTCAAGTATACGCGATGTTTTATCGGCACGTTCAACGGCTTTTCCGAGGCGGAAGAAATGCCACGCCTCTTCGTGCGGCATCGTGTCTTCGATCAAACCGGCAACCATAATGCTGCCAAGGCGGATTTTCTCGCATATTTCGAATGGGTTTTCTACAACGGATTCAACGTGAGTGATCCCATTTTTCATTGTGTGATAGATGAGATTCAACTGCTCCCACGCCTCTGGGGAAAGGATTTCGCGCACAATACGGGCATTTTCGCGCGCACCGCGAATGCAAGAATAGACCGAATTGGTGCATTCAAGATCGAACAATAAAAACAATAAAACAGTATGTGGACGAACAACGTTGTACCGTTCGGCATACAATTGCGCATCGCCCGAAACGTTCATGAGTGCCGACCAGTGGGAAAAACCCTTTTCGGCGGGGAAATCGAGAGAAAGCTGTTCGGTAGCTTCTATCAGGCGGATAGTGCTATCGGCACGCTCTAAGTAGCGACTCATCCAATAAATAGCATCAGCAACTCTACTGAGCATCGAACACCTCCTTGACGGGTCCAGGCGCCAGCACCCATGTGTCTTTACTGCCACCACCTTGTGAAGAATTCACCACCAGCGATCCTTTTTTCAGAGCAACACGGGTTAGTCCGCCAGGGGTAATGGAAATTTCGTCTCCATACAAAATATAGGGGCGCAAGTCGATGTGTCGCCCTTCAAATGTATCTCCAGCAATAACCGGTGTGCGCGAAAGCTTTAGTGCGGGTTGCGCGATATAATTGCGAGGATTATCCACGATTTTTTTGGCAAATTCATCCTGCTGCTCTTTGGTTGATCCGGGGCCGATAAGCATGCCATACCCGCCAGCTTCGTTCGCCGCTTTCACCACCATTGTGGGCAGATTCGCCAAGACGTATTTGCGATCCTCTTCACGCCAGCACAGGTAGGTGGGAACATTTGGAATCAACGCTTCTTCGTCAAGATAGTAGCGAATCATCTCTGGAACATAGGCGTAAATAACTTTATCATCGGCCACACCAGCTCCGGGAGCATTTACAAGCGTCACACGGCCAGCACGGTACACGTCCATAATGCCAGAAACACCGAGTACCGATTCTGGACGGAAGACTTCAGGGTCGAGATAGTCGTCACCGATGCGGCGATAAATAACGTCAACACGACGCAACCCCTTGGTTGTTCGCATACAGACAAATCCTTCATGTACGACTAAATCGCGCCCTTCAACCAATTCAATCCCCATTTGTTGCGCCAAAAATGAGTGCTCAAAATATGCAGAGTTGTAGCTGCCCGGGGTAAGCAGTACGACGGTTGGATTCGGGGTACCTTGTGGCGCCACACTGATAAGCATATCCAGTAGCCGCGCGGGATAGTCGACCACGGGGAGGATTTCAAGCTGAGCAAACACTTTCGGGAAAGTTCGTTTCATTAAATGGCGATTCGCCAGTACATACGAAACTCCGGAGGGACAGCGCAAATTATCTTCCAGTACATACATCTGCCCCGTTTCGTCGCGCACCAAGTCAGAACCAGCAATATGGCACCAAATGTTCCGCGGCGGGTTTAGGCCAAGACAGCTTGGTAAGTATCCAGCGGACGATTCCACAATTTCGCGGGGAATAATCCCATCTTTGATTATTTGCTGATCGTTATAGACATCATCAATAAACATATTGAGGGCAACAATGCGCTGGCGCAATCCACGTTCGAGTTCTTGCCACTCTTCGCCGCTAATCACCCGTGGCAACACATCAAAGGGAAAAACCTTTTCGGTTCCTTCTTCATTGCCATATACGGTAAATGTGATCCCAAGGTCTAGCAGCGCCTTTTCAGAAGCGGCCTGACGCATTTTCAGCTCGCCCGGCTTGAGCGACGTTATCCGCTCGTAGAGTAATTTCGTTGCAGGGCGCGGCTTTCCTGAAGCATCAAACATTTCGTCGTAGAATTCACCGACTTCATACTCATTAAAGTTCATACCACCACACTCCTTTCGCATATCTCCCGATCGTCATTCATGTACTTATAATGTCAATATATCCATCGGCTTGGGAATAGAGTAGTCGTATCCATCCAGCGCACTCACCAACTCTTTGCTAATTTTCTCGATATACACCGACTTCAAATGAATCGCGTACATATGTTTGGGGATATTCGTCACCTTCCCCAGTTCTGCTCGAAGTAATTTTGGGGTTAAGTGGCCACTCGCCCATGCCAGATTTTCTAATGAATTCGGAAAGGCGACATCGATAAAAATAGCATCTAACGGGCGTTCAAGTTGATTTATGTACTGCCAAATCCGTTCCGTCGGCCCGGTATCGGAAATATACAGGAATTCGCTGTCGCGGTGCTGCACATGGATAGCATACGTTGGAACGGTATGGGTCAGCGGGATAAACGTAATGGTATACCCTTGAACCACAAACGTCTGCCCTTGATCAATCAGAGTTAATACGGGATCGGCAACGCTTGGGATAGTGGTAAAATCCGGCCAGAGCACATTATTAAAAAGATGCGCTTTCAGTGCTCGGATAATCGCTGGTTTGGCGTGTACACGGAGGGTTTGCACGATATTGCCCGTAAACGAAATCGCGAAACTTTCGGCGAGAAACGGGAGTGTTTTGACGTGATCAATGTGGACATGAGATACAATAACATCACGAATAGTAACTTGCTGCTCAAAAGGTAACGTATCAGTAATAGCGCCAGCATCCAACGCCAGCGTTCCGTCAATCAGCAAGCACATGCTTCCTTTACCGGGGGCAAGTGAGTCGTGCACGCCAAGACATTGTATTTTCATTATTTCACTCCTGTCGCAACAAGATCGAAAAAGGCAGGGCTACCGAATCAGCGCACGCATCGAACGTTATTCGTCGACATCAAAATCCATAAGACTGAAAATGGGGAGTGGTGCAAGCTTTTCGCGTCCTCCAAGGCCGAATAACTCAACCAAGAAAACCGNCCGCTTCCAGCGGTGTCGCGCCAAGTTTCTGAACCAACTGGCATGTCGCAGAAACTGTACCGCCAGTGGCGAGCAGATCATCCGCAATAATCACGCGGTCACCAGCATGAAGGGCATCGGCGTGGATCTGAAGCTCATCTTCGCCATACTCTAGGGCGTATTTCACAGAAATCGTTTTTGCCGGGAGTTTTCCAGGCTTACGCACCACCACAAGAGGAACACCAAGTTCGTATGCCAGAATACTGCCGGTAAGAAATCCACGCGACTCGATCGCCACGATGGCATCGGGGTTTTGTGGTGCAATATGGTCTCGCAAAATGCCCATAGCACTATGAAATGCCGCGGGATCACGCAAGAGCGGCGTAATATCTTTAAAAACAATTCCTGGCTTGGGAAAGTCAACGACATCGCGAATTTTTGAGCGGAAGTCCATAGGTACATCCCTTGTTGTTTTTTGTACGATCTTATCAGGAGCACAAAGGGAAAAACCACCGTTTTTTACCTGTCAGACAACAATTTATCCATCTGATTGGCCTGCGGAAAGCTTTTGCGCGTTGTGGCATTTTGTCAGTATTCCCAACAAAAGCGTTGCTTCGCGTTCGCTCCATTGCCGCGAACACACTATTTGTGCCACTTCTTGCCAGATAGCTTCTGGATTTTGTGGGTTCAGGAACCCGTTTTTTTCCAAGATGTTACGCAGCTTTTTGAGAATTTGCCCCTGCTGAGCAGCACTCGCCTGAGGCGGCGCAAGTGGGGAAATTTGTGGAATATCTTCCTGAAAAAATGGCGCGCGCCGCAGCTCCCATAACGTGATCAACACCGCTTGTGCAACATTCAGGCTGACGTATTCCGGATGTGCCGGTAACGCCATGCGGCGATGGCAGAGCGACAATTCATGATTACTCAACCCCTGTGCTTCATTGCCAAAGAGCAACCCCACTCGCTTTCCTCTGACAACCTGCTGCTGAACAAAACAGGGGAAATCGTCAAGCAGCAGCTCATTGCCGTCCGGCCACGGCGAGCGCGGAGTCAGTGCAATCACCGTATCAACAGAAGCAATCAACTCGTCGAACGTGGAAACAACGCCACATGACTCCAGAATGTCATTAGCATGCAAAGCATATTTTTTGGCTTCAAAGTGTTGCGGTGCCGCCCCGCCACAGCAAACCATACGGCGAAAACCCGTATTGGCAAGCGCCCGTGCGACAAAGCCAAGGTTAATAGCTCCTTCAACATGGTGAAGCAGAACAGTAAGAGTGGAGCAGGTAATGTGCGACAGAGCTATTCCACCCACCGCTTGCGTACCGCATCATAGCGAAACACCTCGGTTATACGGCGTAAGCGCACCAATTCGAATGCCGCACCATTGAGCGCCTCTTCCATACTTATCGCCTGATGCTCATACACCCCTTCCAGATATTGGAGTGTGGCTACCCACGGCGAGTTAATGGTAGCGCCTGAACGCTTAACGGAAAAATCAACCGAGGCAGGGTCAATGGCAGCATAGCGTCCCGTAAAGTGAGTGCCATTGGGAATGACCTCTTTCTTGTCAGGGCGAGGCACCGTATTGGTACGTACCTTTTCAATCCATTGCACAGCAAAACTGGCAAACTCAGCATGCAAACTTGCATGGAGCAGGTCGTCATCTTGTGCCAAAACCAGCGGTGGAAAAACAGAAAAATAACAACAAAAAATCCCCACGAAGAGCCACCGCAAACGGTGGCTCCTTGGGGATAATTGGAGCAATAAAAGATGGTGCGAACGATCAGCACACATCGTAATTATTCAAAAGATATTTCGACTCGACGGTTCATCGCACGGCCATCACTTGTAGTATTGTCGTAGCGAGGTTGAAGCTCGCCCTTGCCAATCGCCTGAATTTGTGATGCCGACACACCTTGCTCAATCAAGAACGCCCGCACCGCATTCGCACGACGCTGTGACAACCCTTGGTTGTACGCTTCTGATCCAAGTGAACAAGTATGACCTTCTAAAACAACCTTTTTACCCGTGTTGCGCTTGATAATAGCAGCACCCTCTTGCAATACAGACTGCCACTGCTCTTTAATGTCTGCACGGTCAAAGTCAAACTGAATACCACGAAGCACGACAACGTCTTCAACTACCGGCTTCGGCTTCGCTACAGGCGCCGGAGCGACTGCTGCTGGTTTTGCAACCATTTCATAAAACACTTTGCTAATAAAAGCATCGCGCTTCGTTTTATCCTGAAGGTCGGCTGCCGTTACGCTGGCACCACATCCAGAAAATAATGCTGCCATATCAGCAATACTGGCACGATTCGGTGCTTCATCCGCGACACTGATAAAGTGGACACACAGGCGATCTTTGTACTGGCTTTTCAACCCTTCCAGAACTGCCAAAGGTGCTTCGCCACGGTTTGACTCACCATCGGTAACCACGATAACGCCGATTTTCCCCGTCAGCCCCTTCATCACCTGCTCCGAAAGTTGCGCTAGGCCGACACCCATAGGGGTCGTTGCGCCAAAAGAAAAGAGCGATGTCGGAAGCTTGGCAAGCCCATCAGCTATCGTTTTCTGGCTGTATGGTGCTACCGCAACGTATTCACTGAAAGGCGCATAGCTGTGCAATGCGCCTTTTGCCCCAAGTGCAGGCAAGTCGCTATTGACTGCCGCCAGAGCGTCATTTCCCATGACATGTTTGAATTCACCAGTTTGCGCATGACGCACTGACATTGAGAGTGAATGGTCGACAAAAAAGAGGAAATTATCTGCTTTCAGCTGGATCATTTTTTCTTGAGCGGCAACAGAGCTGAACGCTCCAAGAACTGATACGACAACAAAGAAACACAGGAACATAATACGATTCATCATAGAAAGCCTCCTAAATCAGTAAACCAATGTTAGCGAACACACGCTTAGTGCGTGCCGCTTCCGCTCATGGCAATAACGCCAAGATACACAACAAATGCAAAAATCCACGTACCGATAAAACCTAAAACGTAAGGCATTGCTTGGTCAAATGTTAGTGGCGTTTCAATGGCCTCATGAACATCATGATCGCTCATAGAGATTCCTCCTCAAATCAATATATGCAGCAAAGTGTAGCCTAAACTCACTCACTTGCCAATGCCTTTCGGTAGACCTCTGGCGTATTAATATTGACCAGCCACGCTTCTGCGAGGGCAACACGTTGCCAGAGCAACGTCTGCAGCGCACGAAAGACACGATGATTGCCTGTGGCGTATGATGCCGCCATGCGTTGCAAACCTTCGCGGCGATACGCCGCGGTCAGGGGAAATTCTCTGGTGCCATTGGTCGCGACCGCCACCAAAAGCGTCGGATCTCCCTGCAAGACGTCCAGTAAAATTCGGTAGGCCTCTGAGGGAACGAACGGCATATCGCATGGTGCCAGCAACACCGTTTCGACCTGCGGAAAATGCATATCAAGCGCCTCAGCAATCGTGGCCAAACCGCCCATCGGCCCGTCGCCTGGGTGTGTGTCGGGAATCGATAATAGCCCTTCTGTCATACGTCCCGACACTACAACCTGCTCGCAATGCGGCGCAAGCGTTGCCGTGGCACGCTCCAGCAATGTCTGTCCATCAATTTGCAAGAGCGCCTTATCGCATCCCATGCGCGAACTTTTGCCTCCCGCTAAAACAACGCCGAGTGTTTTCAACGGCCAGTCGCCTCAAGGTATTCGATGTATTTGGCGATTCCGGCCTCAAAAGTAAATTCCGGCTTATAACCAAGCTGTTTCGTCGTCTCGCTGATATCGGCTTCGGTGTGGTTTTGGTAAAAGCGGTAGGGATTGTCGAAATATTCGACTTCGATGGACGTCCCAAGGCAACGCTGAATGATAGCAATCATATCGTTAAACGTCCGCGCTTTGCCCGTGCCAACATTATACACTCCAGACTGAACCTCTTCGCCAAACATCGCTTTCATATTGGCCTGGACGATATCTTCGATAAAAATAAAGTCACGCTTCTGTTCGCCGTGTTTGAAAAGACGCGGCGTTTTGCCCGCCTTAATTTGATGATAGAGTTGATAGACCATGCTCGCCGCATGCCCCTTGAACGACTCGCCTGGGCCGTAGACGTTAAAGTAGCGCAGACCGACGACACCCAAATCAGGGAAATCATTCAGGTAACGCTTCGTCGTCATATCCATCGAATACTTGGAAAAACCGTAGACATTTTCCGGCAGCAGACCGTGGTCGATACGATTTGGCGCTGCCGAATTACCGTACACCCCGGCGCTAGAGGCGTAGACCACGCGCACATTGTCGGAAACAGCCCAGTCGAGCAAAAAGCGGTAGGCATCGGTATTCACCTGCATCATCCGCTTTTGATCCATGACCGTGGTGTCGGTTATCGCCGCCTCGTGGAAAATACCGTCAATGTCGGTGCCGACGATGTACTCCATCGCGGAACGATCCGTGATGTCGATGGCTAACACTTCACCGGGGAAACCGATCAGATTGCGGTAGTCGCCGCTGGAGAAATCGTCAATGATAAGCACTTCGTGACCCATCTTTTCAAGTGTAAAGGCGATGTTGGAGCCGACGAAGCCGGCGCCGCCGGTAACAATAAATTTCATAGAGTTTCCTTTTTGTTATTCTTCACATTGTATCTTGTTCTTCCCTCGGTAAGCTTTTGCCTTTGAAGCGCGAGGGCACTTTTCTTTGGTTCTTTCTTTTGGTGCCAAAAAAAAGAACAACTATCAGTTACGACTCTAATCTAAACGCAATAAACCGATTCGCCCCCTGATGCCGCACCAGCAGCTTGACAAATCCCGTCGATGTCCGGCGCAGCGCCCGTTTAAGCGTGCCGAAGTCATTGACCGGCTGATCGTTCACCTCCAGCACCTGCATCCCTATACGAACCCCAGCACCAAAGGCCGCACTTTTTTCTTCAACACTGCGGATCACCAGTACACTATTCTCCATCGCAAAGGCAATACCGTGCTCACGGAACACGCCCGGTTCTTCCGGCGCTTTTGGTGCCGGAGCCGCCCCATCCGCCGTCTGTTCATCAGGGCGCTCGCCAAGCGTCACCCGCAGGAGTTTGCGACCACCAGCGCGCATCACTTCCATATTTACCGTGGTGCCCGGCGCTGTGCGCGCGACCATTTTGAAAATGTCGTGGTATTTGCCAATCTCCTGACCGTTAAATGTCACAATAACATCGCCAGCGCGTACTCCGCCTTTTTCGGCGGGTTGTCCCGGCTCGACCGACGTTACCAAAACCCCTTTGGCATCCTTCGGCAACCCAGACGACTGCGCCAGCTCCGGCGTTAACTTCTGGAGCGCCACTCCCAGCCAGCCGCGCGAAATTTTCCCTTTTTCTTTGAGTTGTGTTAACGAACTGCTCAGGATATTGATTGGAATAGCAAACCCGAGCCCCTGACCAGACGCCACGATAGCCGTGTTGATGCCGATGACTTCGCCGTTCAGGTTCAGCAGTGGGCCGCCACTGTTGCCGGGGTTAATCGAAGCATCGGTTTGCAAAAAGCTGTCGTAGGGCGACTGGCCGATTTCACGATCTTTGGCGCTGATCACGCCAACCGTTACCGTGCCACTCAGCCCAAACGGGTTGCCAACCGCAAAGACCCATTGACCGACATCAACGGCGTCCGAGTCGCCCAAACGTAGCGGGGTCAACCCAGCAACTTCAATTTTCAGGAGTGCCAAATCCAGCGCTTTATCACGCCCAATCAGCTTTGCTTTAAACTCCCGCTCATCATTCATGGTCACGGTAATTTCATCCGCCCCTTCGATAACGTGGTTATTGGTGACAATATAACCATCGCTCGAAACCACAAATCCTGATCCCAGGCTCGTTGAGCGACGCGTTTGCGGCTCACCCTGCTGGGGTTGTTGCGGAAATTGGAAAGGAAAGTCATCACCAAAAAAGCGACGGAAAAACTCTTCCGGCAAAGGGACGCCACGCTGCGCTGTCGTGACTTCTTTGGCGGTAGAAATGTTTACTACCGATGGCTCTACTTGCTTGACGAGGCGGGTAATGTCGGGATACGCTTGGGCAAAAGCGAGAGGGCTAACGCACACAAAAAGCACCAGAAACAGAAGAAAACGTCGCATATATACCTCCAAAAATATTGATGAGTAATAACTCAAGTATAGACCATGCCTTGCAGCGCTGCAACCGTAAGCCGGCATACGCCACTACAGAAAAACCAAACACCGAGAGAGCCATGAATCAAACAACTTGGAACCCGACGACCTGGGAACAGTTTCCCGCCAAACAGCAGCCGCAGTATTCCGACCCAGCCGCCTACCATACCGTGCTGCAACACCTTGCCACATTACCGCCGCTTGTCTTCCCCGGCGAAATCGACCGCCTACTGGTACAGCTTGCCCAAGCGGGGCGTGGCGAAAGGTTTGTTTTGCAAGGGGGCGATTGCGCCGAGCAATTTTCCGCCTGTCGCCACGAAAGCATTGCCGGACAGCTCAAGATTCTCCTACAAGTGAGTCTCATTCTGACCTACGGCGCGCGGCGTCCCGTGGTACGACTTGGCCGCATTGCCGGACAATATGCCAAACCACGCTCCAGCGACACCGAAAAAATCGGCGATCTCACATTGCCGAGCTATCGGGGCGATATCATCAACGATCCTACCCCTGAACTACTGGCGCGCACCCCCAACCCGAAACGGATGCTTCAAGCCTACTACCTTGCAGCCACAACGCTGAACTGCGCCCGCGGTATGATCAGCGCCGGATTTGCCGATTTACATAACGCAGCGGCATGGAATCTTTCAGAAATCGAAAATAGTAGCCGTTGGCCGGAGTATCGCGCGATTCTAGAAAGACTGAGCGACGCCCTCGCCTTCATGGGGTCATGCGGCGTCCGCTCCGATACACTGGGGAGCGTGGACTTTTTTACCTCACACGAAGGGTTACTTTTGGGCTTTGAAAGCGCACTGACGAGAAAAGACCCGCAAAGCGGGCTCTACTATAATATGGGCGCCCACATGATCTGGATCGGCGAGCGGACGCGCCAACTCGACGGTGCCCACGTCGAATACTGCCGTGGTATCGCGAATCCGATCGGGGTAAAGCTGGGACCGAAAGTTGACCCGCAGGAAGTGCTAGAGCTCCTTGCCAAGCTGAATCCACAGAAAGTCGCTGGCAAAGTCACCCTGATTACCCGCATGGGGCGCGATCAGGTTGAAGCTGCCCTACCAGGAATGGTCAACAGAGTGCAGTGCAGCGGTCATCCTGTTGTGTGGAGCTGCGACCCGATGCACGGCAATACGCGCGTAACCGCAGGGAGCCATAAAACACGCGATTTCGGTGATATTCTGGGTGAGCTTGAAGCGTGCTTCCGCATTCATCGCGAAGCGGGCAGCAGCCTTGGCGGAGTGCACTTTGAAATGACGGGCGATAACGTCACCGAATGCACGGGCGGCGCCGCACAGGTAACGGACGAAGACCTCGGACGCAATTATCTGACTGCTTGCGATCCGCGCCTGAATGCCAGCCAAAGCTTGGAAATGGCGTTTTTACTTTCGCAACTTTTACGCGATTAAAGACCATCGTATAAAGTACCTTCAGCCTGCTCCAGAGCGAACCATTCTGCGTTACACTGCGCTTCCCACTGCGCCTCTACCCAGCAGCAGGGCAATTGCAGCAGCTCGTACATATGTCCGGTAAGTGTACGCTGAACATCACTGTCCAGCGTCCGCTGCCATTGACGCGGAATGGCATCAACCCCGTAAATGGCACCCGCCAACATCCCCGCAATCGCGCTGGTCGTGTCAGCGTCGCCCCCTTGGCTGGCAGTACCAATGATGATATTTTCTAGGCTTGTCTCGTCAAAAAAATAGTGCATAACACATTTAAACGTATCAACAATATAGCCCGAACACTCCCCTTTGTAGCGCGAAAATGAATACGCTGGGTAGCGGCGGATAAACGCACTGGCAACATCAAGCACCGCCATTTTATCGCCCGTTTCGATAGCGACCTTCAGGCACTCGCCAAGCGCCAGCATAATCAAGTCGGCATCGCGATTATGGTGAGTGATCCGCCCTTGCCCCAGCGCCATGGCTGGAAATAAATGCCATGATTTTAGGCAATAAACAACCAGCGGCAGTATGCGCATGGCAGAGCCATTTCCCCCCGCCCACTCACTGGGTTCCGCCAGTACCTTTTTTTCGGTGATGTAGCGCCGAATCCCTGCACGCACGGTACTTCCGATATCAACAGGCTTTGATCGCATCCACTCGACAAAACCATCCGCCACACCGACGGGACAAAATCCTTTGGAACGCAAAATACTCCTCGCCAGATATATGCACATTTGAGTATCATCTGTTACTTGCCCTGGACGGAGACGAAGCCACCCTTCGCCAATCATTTTGCGACGTACTCCGTAGCGATCCTTGATTTCCGCAGGCGTCATAAACTCTGTCGTCGCACCAAATGCGTCACCGGCAGCATATGCCAGAGCGGCACCAAGCGCTCTTTTAGCGATTACTTCATTCATACACAGATCCAAATTCGACAGGAAATGGAGCCCGCACGATGATCGATACCACACCGGAAACTTCCTGGGAGCCGCGATACAATCCCCTGAACATGATCTACCTCCCGTCGTCACTGTTTGCCAGTACACAGTATCAGGCAAATCCCGTGCCGATTCGCATTAGTGGTGTGTACGAATACCATGCAGATTTCTTTCGAGCCCTTAGAGAGGTTCCCGACCTTGAGTCAGCAGGCCTACTTTTTATGCAGTTTATGGAGGAGTTATTTACCCTCAAGGTAAAAGTGAGGGGAAAATTGGTAGCGGGCTATATTCGCCTGCTGCGTGGTTGGCTTTTTGATGCGAACAGTAAAGAAGGAGCGGTACTAAAAGGGTGGGCGGAAAGCCGCTTCGGAATGGTGCCGATGTTTCACCGCAGACCGATCCGCTCGATTCACTGTGAAAGCTACCACGACTATCTGATTGAACGGATGAGTCCGCGACTGAATCGCAACCAGATGTACTATCAACTCGATTTGCTTTATACGTTTACGCAGGAAATGCTGGCGCGATTTTTTCCCGAACTGGCGCCAAAAATACCGCTGTATCGAGGGGTAAACGACCTAAACGAACATGCCGTACTGGAAAAACCCTCGCCCAAGCAAGCGATTATTGCCTACAACAGCCTCGTATCGTTTAGCGCAGATCGCGACATTGCCGGGCAATTTGGTGACATGATTCTGAATGTTGAGATTCCAACAACGAAAATATTTTTTTGCTCTGGCCTCCTCCCGCGCCAGACGTTTGCTGGCGAGAAGGAGTTCCTGGTTATCGGTGGGAATTACCTGACCGATATCGCTTGGTTTTAGCCACTGCTGAAAAACTCCAGCGGTGGAGTGTCCGCTACTCTGGCAACTCCACCTTCAGGGGGAACTTCTGCAGCCGCTTGTAGTAGAAGTTCTGCCCGTAGAGCACCGCAATCGGGTTATGTCCCGTGACACGATCCTTAACCACCAGTGTCGTCACCGGCGCTTCCGAATGTTTACTAAATAGCATATCATGCCCCACACAAAGACCGACAATAATGTTCATGTCAGTTTTTTCGGCATTGCAAATCTTCGCTTGTGCAATTGGATTACACACCGGCTCAAACGTCCCTGGACGAACCTTATCACTCTCCTTTAATCCCGCTTCGAGCTTGTCGAAGCTTCCTGCCTTGCAGCAGACACTCATCGGCTGAAACCCTTGCGCTTCCAATATTTGTGTGAGTCGACGGCTCTCTTCCAACATGCCGATGCAAGTAGCAATGCCAATCCGTTTATAGTTCATCAACTTGGCAAACGCGATGGTATCTTCCACCCGCGTCCACCGCGCATTGACAGCATCTGTTCCGGGCAAAGGCTGATAGCACAACCCCTCAACCTGACCCGCCACCAGCGCAATCCGCGCATCTTCGCTATCGCCGAGATACTCACCAATAGCGTTTTCCACAACCTCACCATAGTGAGTCGAAGGGCAGTTATTCGGACGCGGTAGTGCGCCTGGAGCGCTGCTCCAGCAATTCGTCCCCCCTTTGTGTTGCCATGTGGCGCCACAGTTGGCGCACGATGGAGTGCTTTGTGCGTGATCGTGTTCCATGATTTACCCTCCCGTTCGCTGCAAAAGTATAATGCGCTCATCGCGCAATTCGAGAAGTCGAAAGCCATACTGTTGGCAAATGTACTGAATTGAACGACGTTTGTAAAATGAAACGTGTGTTGGATCGCACTTATAATACCAAGTGCGAAAGTCGATAGAATCGTCATAGAGATCAGTCATCACAAAGAGGTAACCATTTATGGCAAGAAGTGAATATAGCTGTGACAGTTCACGAGACGGCTGGTGAAAATGCTCAAAACACTCCGTCGCAAAAATGAAATCATAAACACCGTTTGGTTTATCAGGAAAAAAGAGCGGGTCATAGTTCGCGCAAGCAATCCCTTCCCTTTCCAGCAAAATACTGAGTGTCGGCCCCGGCCCACAGCCAAAATCAAGACCGCGCATGTCGGCATGCAGATACGCAAGCGCCGGTGCGATAATGCGTTGCAAAAAAGCAACATAGCCCGCATGGCTAGGAGAATTTTCGTGGTGCTGATAGACCGATCTTTCAACATCAAGTGTCGGAAGTGACGACGGATCAACAAAAATCAGTTCACATGACGAACACTGCCAATAGCGTCGCTTTTTGCGCGTTTGGTACACAAGGCTTTTGGACGCGTCATCATGGCAAAGAGGGCAGAGAAAGGTGGGAGCGGTTGTCATGCTTCTTCCGGCTCCGGCGCACTGTTGAGCTGATAGCGCAGGTTGCGCTCGCTGATACCCAGCACTTCGGCAGTTTTTTTGCGGTGGCCACCCATGCTAGCCAAGGTAGTTTCAATGAATCGCTTTTCCAGTTCCTTGAGCGTCAGGCCGACAAAGGGCTGCAAGCTGGCTTCACTCTGCGTCTGAGGCACGTTTGCAGGCACGTCCACATGGCGCACATAGCCCGGGAGATCGCCAACGCCAATTTCAGCACCACCTGCCATAACCATGGAGGATTCAATGATGTTTGCCAGCTCGCGAATATTTCCGGGAAAATGGTAATGACTCAGCCGTTGCAGCGCTTCGCTACTCAGGCGGAGCGCAAAACCGAGTTCGTCATTGTATTTTTTCAGAAAATGGTGGGCAAGCAGCGGAATATCTTCCGCCCGAGCACGGAGCGGTGGTAGGTCGATTTGAATCACGTTGATGCGAAAAAAGAGGTCTTCACGAAAGGATTTTGCGCTGATCGCCTGTGACAAGTCGTGATTGGTGGCTGAAATAACGCGAAAATCAAGATCAAGCGTTTTATTGGAGCCAAGGCGCGATACTTTTTTGGTTTGAAGCACGCGGAGGAGTTTAGCCTGCAGCGCCAGTGGCATATCGCCGATTTCATCCAGAAAGATGGTGCCGCCGTGTGCCACCTCAAACTTTCCCGGTTTGGCACCGACCGCACCGGTAAACGCCCCTTTTTCATAGCCGAAGAGTTCGCTCTCCAGCAGATGTTCGGGAATCGCGGCGCAGTTGACCACTTCCAGCGGCCCGGTGTTCCGCTTGCCGGAAAAGTGGATAGCTCGCGCCACCAGCTCCTTGCCGGTGCCACTTTCGCCCGTAATCAGGACAGCAGAATCAACATCTTTGACACGGTCAATCAGTCGATACACCGGTTCCATCGCGCGGCTGTTGCCGACAAGGTCGCGGTAGCGATATTTCTGCTCCAGCTCGCGCGCCAGGTATTCGACTTGCGAGTTGAGTCGCTTATAATCCAACGCGCGCTCGATGCTGACCAGCAATTCGTCGATATTGATCGGCTTGGTTACATACGAAAAAGCCCCATTTTGCAGAGCACGCACCGACGACTCAATGGTGCCATAAGCCGTGATCATAATCACTTCAATAGCAGGCTGAAGCGTTTTGAGTTGCCGCAACACATCGATGCCATCAACATTGCCGATTTTCAGGTCGAGCAAACAGAGGTGGAACGTCTCCTTTTCGGCAATGGCAAGCCCCTGCGCCGGATCGGTGCAGGAGATAATATCGTAATTATCTTCCAGAGCGAACGTTAGCGCGGCTCCGATAGACGCTTCATCGTCAATGATCAGGATTTTTTTCATGCGATGTTATTCCTTCGCGGCCAGATCAAAAAAGACCGAAATTACCGTGCCAACCCCTTGTTGACTTTCTATTTTCAGTTCACCGTTATTTTCACGAATTAACTGATCGGCAATCGGCAGGCCAAGCCCCGTTCCTTTCGGCTTCGTGGTAAAAAAGGGTTCCAGCATTTTCACTTTCCCTTCTTCGTTCATACCGACCCCATTATCAGCGACCTGAATACAGACGCGTTTTCCCACGGTAAACGCCCGCAGATCAATGGAGAGGGCTCTGGCGCCATCATGGCTTTTTTCTTCTAGCGCATCAAGGGCGTTGATCAGAAAATTAATGATCACCTGTTTAATCTGGTGGTGATCGACAAGGATACACAGCGCTTCCGGCGCAGTGTAGGTAAGCTGAAACCCTTTATTCAGAATACTGCGCTCAAACAAAATGGCACACTCTTCGAGCAGTGTTTTGACCTCCACCCGCTCCAAGGTTATCTGGCGCGGACGAGCGTAGTTGATCAACCCTTCAATTAGCTCGTTAATGCGGACGATTTCGCGTGGCACGTAGGTGGAGATTTCGCGCTGAAATTTTTCGCTGTGAATTTTACGTGGAATCAACTCAACAAAGGTTTTTATAGAACTGAGCGGATTGCGGATTTCGTGGGCAATGCCTGCCACGACACGAATCAACGCGCGGCTTTTTTCCTGTTCAAACAGTTTGCGGCGCAATTCAAATTCTTCCGTCACATCTTCAAACGTCAGAATCAGCCCGTTGATTTCCTGATTGAACTGGTAGAGCGGGTAGACGTAGTAGCGCAGTTGATACGGACGCGGCGCCGCGCCGTGCCACTCTTTGTACTCACCAAGAAAGCTGGCACGCGTACCGACAAGCACCGGTTCGGCTTTCCCTGCCAAAAGTTCGCCAAGCAAAGGGATTTCGTCGTAGCGTCGGCCAAGCGGCGGTGTTTCCAATCCCAGAATCTTCATGGCACGATGGTTGATTTTGGTGATGCGGCTCGCCTTGTCGAGTGTCACAATGCCACGCGGGCTGCTGTCGATAATCTGTTTGAGAAATTCACTGTTGTTTTGCGTCAGGGTAATCTGGTCGCGCAGCGATGCGTTCACATGGCTTAAATCGCGGGTTTTGCGTTCCACTTCACGCTTGAGTTGCCGATTCCAACGTGCTCCCAAAAGCACAATAACCAGAAAACCCACCAGCACCCAAAAGCCAATTTTCAGGATCAACAGCAACATCCCCGACGAAACATGCTCTTGATACCCGAACCATTTGCGATGCAGATCGCTGTGAGCACCGGAACTTTTGAGCTGCCGAATGCCGCTGTTCAGGATATTGAGCAGGACGTAGTTTTCCTTCTGCACCGCAAAAGAATAATCGACCGGCATCAGGTAGGTGTGCGCAAAATGGTACTGGTGCTGGAGTCCATGCGCTTCCAGATAGTGGCGTGCGGTGGTGGTATTGCCGATGAAATAATCAGCACGACCCGCAACAAAAAGCTCTAACGCCGCCCGTTGCGAATGCGCGACCTGATAACGAATACGGCGGATATTTTTGAGAAACTCATACTCCACGGTCATATTCTGCAAGGCCACCAACGACTCCGCCAGTTCCGTCACGCTGGCATCGCCCGCACTCCGCCCACGCGCCAGAATACCAATAGACGCCGAGTAGTAGGGATCCGTAAATTCCATCATCTCCGATTGTATGCGGGAAAACGGTGTACTGAGAATGATATCGATCTCCTGACGCGCCATCCGTTCAATCGCTTCGCGTTTGGTCATTGGCAGGTAGAGGAGTTCAAAATTATGCCATCCGGCAATCGCTTCCAAGAGTTCCACCGCAAAACCCTGCGCGGTGGTTTCCGACAGGAAATTCTGCGGCACCAGATCAGGCTCGTAGGCCACCCGCAGTTGCGAAAGCGATTGCCCCGCCTGTGTTACAAGCGGGGCGATGCTGATGAGAAGCAGCAGAAGAAGTCGTAGCGTTATCTGTTGCATGGTGGGCGCAGCCACGTGCCTCTCTCTTTCATTTTGGCGTTATATTTCGATGGGGATATTTTCCCGCTTCGCTTTCATCCACTGGAGCGCGACCGCCAGAATCGCAATCCCGAATCCAACAATATCCTGCACCATGTTCGGGTTCATAAAAAGGAGCGCTCCGCTGCCGAGCAGAATTCTGAGCAGCCAATGAATGCGGGTGAACAGATGCCCTTCGGCCGCTACGCCCAGCATGGTTACGCCGACGATTGACGTCAGGGTGACAATCGTCCCTTCCAGAAACGTCGTGTTAATCAGCAAGAGCGCGTTATTGTACACGAAAATGTACGGGACGATAAAGCCGGCAATCGAAAGCTTCATAGACATCATGCCGGTTTTCATCTGGTCGCCACCCGATATCCCAGCGGCAGCAAACGAGGCGAGCGCCACCGGCGGCGTAATGTTGGCGAAAATACCAAAATAGAAGACAAACAGGTGCGCCACAAGCGGCTGGATACCAAGTTCGACCAGCGCCGGAGCGGCAATCGTCGCGGTAATAATGTAAGTAGGAATACTCGGTAATCCCATGCCAAGGACAATACAAGCTACCATCGTGAAGACGAGCGTCAGAAAGAGCGACTGACCTCCCAGCAACACAATGCCATTCGCAAGCTTCAGACCGAATCCTGTCAGCGTGGCAACCCCGACAATGATCCCAACCGCGGCACAGGCGATTGCCACCGGAACCGCCGTCCGCGCACCATCTTCTAGCGCTTCCAGAAAATCCCGCAGCGTCAGGCGGGTGGTGGGGTGGAGCATCGCCACCGCAACCGTAACGATGATCGTCAGAAACGCGGAGTAGATAATAGTTTTTCCGCTGAAAAAGAGCATGTACATCAAAAAGAGGAGCGGAACCAGTAAGTGACCGCGCTCTTTCATTACCTGACGTACGCGGGGTAGATTTTCACGCGAGATGCCTTTTAAGCCATCTTTGGTCGCGCGCAGATGAATTTGGACGATGATCCCCAGATAAAAGAGCAACGCTGGCAGAAGCGCCGCAATCGCAATGTCGCGGTACGGCATTCCCAGCACTTCGGCCATGATAAAGGCTGCCGCCCCCATAACTGGTGGTAGTATCTGCCCGCCAACGCTGGCGGAGGCTTCCACCGCTCCGGCAAATTCGCGCGTATAGCCAATTTTTTTCATAAGCGGAATGGTGAACGAGCCCGTCGTCACCACGTTGGCCACTGCGGCACCGTTGATACTTCCCAGAAAACCGCTGGCAATCACCGACACCTTAGCAGGGCCACCTTTGGTCTGTCCGGCAATCGCCATGGCCAAGTCATTAAAAAGCTGCCCCATACCCGACTTTGCCAGAAAAGAGCCAAAGAGAATGAACAAAAAGATGTAGGTCGCCGAAACGCCAATCGCCGTGCCAAAAATCCCTTCCGTCGTTACATACATGTAGTTGACAATGTCTTCCCAGTGATAACCACGGTGGCGGAAAATTCCCGAAAGCTCGCGGCCATACAACCCGTACACGAGAAAAATAACTGACATCAGCGGCAGCGCCCAGCCCGTAATCCGGCGAGCCGCTTCGATGACAAGCACCACAAGAATGACGCCAAATACCAGATCCATCTGACTAGGGATACCACCACGGCTATAAATCGCCGTGTGCTCCACCATCATGTATATCGTCGTGCTGAAAGCACCAAGAGTCAGGAGAATATCCGACCAGTGCACCCGGCTACGACTCATTTTTTTAGACGCTGGATACAAAAGAAAAATCAGTGCCAGCACCACCGCCACATGCAGCGAACGGTGCACCAGCGTCACCGGCATACCGAAATAAGAGGTGTAAAGGTGGTAAAGCGAAAGGGAAATCGCCAGCGCCGAAATAAACCATTTGATGCCTTTATTCTGTACCGTGCGGAAGCACGATTCCTTGTCATATTTTTCCAGAACCGCTTG
Organism: Chrysiogenes arsenatis DSM 11915; assembly: GCF_000469585.1. NCBI lineage: Bacteria > Pseudomonadati > Chrysiogenota > Chrysiogenia > Chrysiogenales > Chrysiogenaceae > Chrysiogenes > Chrysiogenes arsenatis. Next base: position 2,228 of record NZ_AWNK01000010.1, on the reverse strand, counting down.
GGCATTCGGGTCGAGCGTAGGCTCATTGGTAGTACTCATAATGACGACCTCGTGACAGTAAGTAAAATCGGTTCATGGTGCGGTAGCTCAGGAGCACTGACACTCCGTGTGCCATTTTGCCATATTTCGTGATGTGCCGCATGCGAGTGAATCCAGCGCAATCCCGGCAACGGACGATTCACATCATCAATGAAAAACCAGCCGTCAGCCGCACGCACCGCGGTAGACCCTTCCGGCGCGCCCGCGCCATACGACTGAAAACGGGTGTGGTACAGGGTCAGCGTGCCATCTGCCTCAACGCGGTACGCCTCAATCCAGGGTGTCAGTTCGACCGAATGTACCCAGCGCAGTTCAAACGTATCACCCGTTGTGACCGCTTGCGTATGGTACACGTGACCACTGCGCCCGTGTTGAAGGCTCAGGCACCACTCCGAAGAGTGGGCCTGAGCACCAGAAGCCATAAACATCAGAAAAAAAGTGGCCATACACGCCAGAGTACGCATCAAGGAAATCCCTGCTTATTTCAGCGCGCCTACTTCTTTGAAGTACTTTTCTGCGCCAGGATGGAAAGGAACCGGCATACCATCAGCAACCGTTTCGAGCTTCACGTTGCGAGCGGCATTGTGGGCGCTGTAGAGCGAATCAAGATTTTCAAAAAGTGATTTGGTAATGCGGTAAACAACTTCATCAGAAAGCGTGGCATTGACCAGCAATAGGTTTGTGATAGTCGCTGTTTTCACGTCTTCTTTCTGCGTATACGTTCCACCGGGAATAGTGCCGGCTGAAAAGAACGGATACTTTTCCATCAGATACTTGATAGCGTCCCCTTCAATCGGGAGGATGACCGCGTCGTGCGTGGTCGCCAAGTCGATAACCGTAGCATTTGGCACACCGCTGGTCACAAACGCCGCGTCAATCATACCGTTTTTGATCTGATCTACCGCTTCGCTGTACGAAAGGTAATCCTGACGGATATCTTCGTACGTTAAGCCATGCGCTTCGAGCACCAGACGGGCATTCAGCTCAACGCCGGAGTTGGCCGCACCAACACCAACGCGCTTGCCTTTCAGTTGATCAATGCTGGTGATGCCGCTTTTTGATGTGGTAACCACCTGAACAAAGTTCGGATACAGCGCCGTAAGGCCACGAAGATTCTTGACCGAAGGCTTGCCTTCAAAAGCACCGGTGCTGTTGTACGCCTGCGCTACCGTGTCCGCCATGACAATCGCCAGCTCTGCGCGGTTGCGTGCCAGCAGGTTGACGTTTTCTACCGAAGCACCCGTTGATTGCACCGAAGTGTCGATACCTAGATCGCGTGAAAGGATGTTTGAAATCGCGCCACCAATCGGATAGTACACGCCAGACGTGCCACCCGTTGCGACCGTAACGAACAGACCCTTGCCAAAATCCTTGTTTGAATTGGCAAAGCCCGATCCAATGCCGACCAGAACCATCAGAAATGCCAGTAAAACTCTTTTCATGGTGTGCCTCCTAAAATGTTTTCTACTGCGCGGCAGAGATAGCAAAGGAAGCACCAAAACAGTAAAACCCTGTTATTTTCTGCATTAGTGACGCGAAAGAGGAGATCTGGATCGTGCCTTACGTCACAATGATGCGGCATTATTTGCCGCCTGCGGCAGAAATCGCCGCACTGTCGCACGACAACATTCAATCCTAATCTTCGGTAAATGGCTTAATATCGCTCCCAAAGCATTCAGTGCCTGCTTTTGTGTCGCAGCCGAAACATTGCCGTCAATAGATCGGGTGCGATTGTCCGCCAAAGCGGTAAACATAACGCAACACTGCACGAACCTGATCCATGAGCTTTACACTTGAATCGGGACGTAATTTGTGACTTTTTTTCCATGTTTCACCTCTAATATCGCAATAGATAGAAAGTGAAACTATTTTCTATTTTTCATTGCAACACGGAAGAATGCGGGATACAATTTTCCGTGTTTGTAGCCTTAATATCACAAAATATGGAAAGTTTTCCTTAATAGTTGCAGGAGTTAAAAATGTCAGAAAAATTTAGCTATTTTGATAAAGCGGGCGCCATCGGCGGTATTTTTGCTGCCTTGGCCGCAGCCACCCCATGCTGCCTTCCTTTGCTCGCTACGGTGGGAGCATCTCTTGGTTTCGGCTTTCTTATGCCTTACCAAGCTGTTTCGGAGTGGGTTTTGCAAGGCTTCGCGCTCCTGGCTCTCTTTGGGGGCGTTATGGCGTTC